>NZ_JBDNTS010000003.1:0-168788 GCF_047719775.1 Liquorilactobacillus sp. | reverse complement strand
ATGTTTGCTCTTGTACTAAACAAGAGACCCTACACATTTGATTTGTCGAAACTTTATTCAGTTTTCAAAGGTCTACTCTTAGACATGACACAAGAAATTATTATACGTGTTATCCATTAGAATGTCAATAAGTTTTTCAAACTCAATCACAAATTTCCAAAATCAACAACCTGTTAAAATAACCTCACTATGTACGTCCTATCAAGGAGAAAAAAGTAATCTATCTCCTCGACAACAATGTATATCATACCAACTATTTCATATTGCGTCAACAACTTTTTTTATTTTTATCCTCAATAGTGGAGAATCTGCATCATCCAAACCGGTAAGACAAAACACATTGAAAAAAGAAAGTAACATGGATCATAATGGGAGTGTGCCATAAGTCGGGAAAATTTGAGTACTAACTCGAAATTACGAACATAGCAGGCACTTTGCTATGAGTAATTCGAAGTTAGACGGAGAATTTTGACTTATGAAACACGTTTATACGGAATAAATAGAGAAACTGAATCAAAATTTAACTTTTGCCCCCGTCTTTCAATGTAAAACAAAAAGTTCTGACATTAACTGATTTTCATCAATATAATGTCAGAACTAATCTTAGATTATTTAATCTATTCCATAAATCAATCTTTTGCTACTTAATAACCTCTAGGCCGTTCAAATATGGACGAAGCACTTCTGGTACAGTAATTGTACCGTCCTCGTTTTGACAGTTCTCTATGATTGCTGCCACTGTTCTTCCAACGGCAAGTCCAGAACCATTCAAAGTATGCACAAATTTTAATTTGCCCTCTTCATCACGGTACTGAATATGTGCTCTTCGTGCTTGAAAATCTTCACAATTAGAGCAGCTTGAAATTTCACGATATACATGCTGTGTAGGCATCCAAACTTCAACGTCATGGGTCATAGCTGCAGAAAAGCCCATATCGCCAGTCGAAAGTGTAATAATATGGTATGGAAGTCTTAATTTGTCAAGAATATTGCCAGCATTTAAAGTCATTTTTTCCAATTCATCATAAGAGTCTTCTTGCTTACAATATTTGACCATTTCTACTTTGTTAAACTGATGCAGTCTTATCAACCCTCTCGTATCTCGACCCGCACTACCAGCTTCTGATCTGAAAGATGGTGACAGCGCTGTAAAATATACTGGCAAATCTTCATCTGGAATAACTTCATCACGATAATAGTTTGTTAAAGGAACCTCTGCCGTAGGAATTAAAGTTAGGTCCTGGCCTTCAATCTGGAAAACATCTTCTTTGAACTTAGGAAATTGGCCTGTGCCAAACATAGAAGCCCCATTTACCATATACGGCGGCAGCACTTCTGTATAACCTTCTTTAGCATGTTCATCTAACATGAAGTTATAGATAGCGCGCTCTAACTTTGCACCCCATCCTTTATAGTATAGGAAACGACTACCTGAAACTTTTGCTCCACGTTCAAAATCCAAAATTCCCAGTTTTTCTCCGATATCCCAATGCGCCCTTGGTTTAAAATCAAATTCACGAGGAGTTCCAACAACTTTAATTTCTACATTTGCCGCTTCATCCGGACCAACAGGAATAGTTGGGTTAGGCAAATTAGGTAATCTTGCTGCCATATCAAGAACTTTATCATTCACTATATTGAGCTGCCCATCGAGCTGTTTTATCTCATTGCCGACTTCTTTCATTTCGGCAATCGCAGCTGCTGCATCTTCCTTGTTTCTTTTTGCTTGAGCAATTGCTTGTGATACTTCATTTCTTTTTTGCTTAAGGCTCTCTGTCTTAACAACTAGCTCACGCCGTACCTTATCTTGTTCAAGCAACTCATCAATTATTTCAGGTTTAATATTGCGCGTTGCCAGTCTTGTCTTAACTTCGTCTTCATTAAGCCGAATCATTTTGATATCTAACATTTTTATTTCTCCTCCTATTTTTATTGAATAAAAAAAGCCTTCTCATCCCTCAATTGGGACGAAAAGACTTCATTCGCGGTACCACCCAAGTTCGACTTCAATGAAATCGCACTCAACTAGAATAACGGTCTCCCGTGCAGCATTACCTGCCCACATAACGAACGCTGGAATTTCGACTTCATGATTTGCACCAACCATCATGTCTCTGAAAGTCTACTTGAGGCGTACTCAAATGTTTTCTGATATATCATCTATCCATAATAATAGTATTTCTTCAATAAAAATGCAACTGTTAATCACTTTTTTTGCTTGCAATATCATGCGGTGTTAAATCGACTTTTTCCAATGGAATCATTTTCGTATGATACTTAATCTTATAATAGAAAAACAAAACTAGAAACAATGGGATACTCATATAGCTGACACCAATTGCCTGCCAATCCCAGTTAGCAAACGACTTTAAATCTTGTCCGATTATTACCAATACACACAGAATAAACGAAAGTATTGGGCCAAAAGGAAACCATTTCGCATGATACCTCAAATTGTCCAAAGACTTGCCTTGTGCTTTAAATGCCTTTCTAAAACGATAATGCGAAACTGCTATTCCAAGCCATGCGATGAATCCCGTTAAGCCACTCGCACTTAACAAGAATGAATATATTCTAGTACCATACACACTTGCAAAGAAAGTCAGCAACCCAACCGCAGTTGTTCCCAGCAATGCATAGAAGGGAACTCCTCGTGTATTTAACTTACTAAATATCCGTGGAGCATTACCATGATGTGCTAGTGAAAAAAGCATTCTTGTAGAGGCATACATCCCAGAATTTGCTGCGGAAATTACTGAAGTTAAAATCACCGCATTCATCACACTAGCAGCCGACGCCAATCCTGCTCTTTTAAAAACAAGTGTAAACGGACTGATTGTAATATCACTCGCACTTGAACCTAATAAATTAGAGCTTGTATACGGAATTAAACAAGCTATCACAAAAATTGAAAGAATATAGAATAACAAAATTCTCCAAAACACCTGTTTAATTGCCTTGGGGATACTCTTCTCAGGTGTCGCAGATTCACCAGCTGTAATTCCAATCAGCTCTGTCCCTTGGAATGAAAAACCTGCCACTACAAAAACACTTAATAAAGTTGGAATTCCTCCAACAAATGGCGCTTTGTGGTAAACAAAATTCTCAAGTCCTACTGCATGACCACCCATAATGCCAATTATTGTCAAAAAACCGACAAGTAAGAAAATGATAACCGTAACTACCTTGATTAGCGACATCCAATACTCAGCTTCTCCAAATGACAAAACCGAAAATGCATTAATGGCAAATATGATTACCAATGCTGCCATACTAAATATCCAGGTTGGAATATGAGGAAACCAAAACTTCATCACTAACGCAACTGTACTGACATCAACTGCAAGTGTGATTGCCCAATTGAACCAATAATTCCAACCCATTGCAAAACCAAATGCAGGATCAACAAATCTGCTGGAATATGTTGCAAAGGACCCCGTGACCGGCAAATAGGTTGCCATTTCACCTAAGCTGGTCATCAAAAAATAGACCATTATTCCAATCCCTATGTAAGCTGCTAGAGCCCCACCAGGTCCCGCAGTACTAATTGCAGAACCGCTTGCAACAAATAAACCTGTTCCAATACTTCCCCCAAGAGCAATCATTGACAAATGTCTTGTCTTTAGGGTTCGACTAACTTTTCTTGTAACTTTTTTTGCTTCCATTTTTCCTCCTAAATTTTTAAGAGGCAACCAAGCATGTACTTCAGTCAATTAACCCTTTACATATGAATAACAGTGTAGATAAAAAGGAGCTGGGTCAAAAATTAAATTTTGAGCCAACTCCTCTATTTATTACGAACAAATGTGTTTCATAAGCCAAAATTTTCATGGCTTATGTCACACTCCCATATAATTCATAAACTAATAAAAAGTCATACTCGATAGCTCTCCGCGCAAATCCGCACGACAGTCTCCAGCCTCTTAAGCTGAATCCCAACAACTAGCTGTTAAAGCAGCCAATTATTTCGGCAAAATCTCCTTTCACTGCAACTCACCAATGCCTCAACATTTCGTAGCAGCTACTAATATCATCTGCAACCTCTTTTCGATATATTTAATTATACGCTGTCGAAAATAAAAGACAACACCTGTAAATAAGTGCAATCTTTCTCAACTGCTGCTTAATGAATTTGATCATCTAAAATTTGTGTACCCAGTTCATGATTAAAACTGTAATCGACTGGAATATCGACAACAACTGGTCCTTTTGTTGCAAATGCTTTATCAAGAACCGCTTTAAGTTCGCTTGCCTTTGTAACCTTCAATCCAGTAGCGCCAAAGCTTTCAGCATACTTGGCAAAATCCACTGGTCCGAATTTTACACCAGCATCCTGTCCATACTTAAGCTCTTCTTGGAATTTGACCATATCGAAATTACCATCATTCCAAATAATATGCACAATGTTTAAGTTAAGACGAACTGCTGTTTCTAAATCTTGACTAGAAAATAAGAAGCCGCCATCACCAGAAACTGAAACAATTTGCGCATCTGGTCGAACTAAAGCTGCCGCAATTGCCCATGGTAGTGCAACGCCCAATGTCTGCATCCCATTACTGAACAATAAATGACGGGGCACATAACTTCTAAAATGGCGTGCCATCCAAATATAAAAACTCCCCACATCAACAGTGACTGTCATGTCATCTGTTATATGGCTTTGCATCTCGCGGATAACACTCAACGGATGATTTAGCACTTGCTCTTTTTCAACTGCTGGAGCTTCATCACGTTCTTCAAGTTTGACGTGTAAATCTGACAAATAGTTGCGTGATGTTTCAGGCACCTTGTATCCTTTCATGTATGGTAACAAGAAATCCAATGTTTGTTCGATGTTTCCAATCAATTCGCGTTCAGGTTGAAAATTCTTGTCTATCTGGGATTCAATCGTATCAATGACAACAATGTTCGCATCACCTGCAGCATTCCAGTTTCTTGGCTCATATTCAATTGGATCATAACCAATTGCAACAACCAGATCACTCTTCTTAAGCAAACGATCACCTGGTTGGTTGCGGAACAAACCAACACGACCAAAGAAATCACTTTCCATATCACGAGGAATAATCCCAGCTCCTTGGAATGTTTCAACAACAGGTAGATGTGTCTCCGAAATCAATGTTCGAATTGCTTTTGTTGCTTCTGGAGATGAGGCACGCATTCCAACAAGTAAAACTGGCATTTGCGCAGCCTTGATTCTTTGCGCAAGCAATGTAGATTCAACGGGACTTGCTGGCCCTAATTTTGGCGCAATTAATGGCTTAATTACTTTTGTGTTTACTTCGGCATCAACAACATCTTGCGGTACAGAAACAAATCCTGCCCCTTGTTTTCCTGCCTCTGCTTCACGATAAGCATTAGCAACGACCTCCGAGATATTGTCAGGATCTTGCACTTCAGCACTATATTTTGTAATCGGTGCAAATAAAGCAGCATTATCCATGCTTTGATGCGTCAAACGAAGCAAATCAGTTCTTTGAACTTGTCCTGAAATCGCCAGCACTGGATCTCCCTCAGCAGTTGCAGTAACAAGTCCTGTTGCAAGATTGCTTGCACCTGGTCCTGAGGTCGTCAATACAACCCCCGGTTTGCCCGTAATTCGACCGATACCTGCAGCCATAAATGCGGCATTTTGTTCATGACGGGTCAAAATCAACTTTGGCGCTCTGGGGTTGGTCGGATGTTCAAGTTTCTCAAACACACGATCAATCTTTGCGCCAGGAATACCAAATACATATTCAACGTCATGATTTGCAAGGCTGTCAATTAAAGCATCAGCACCATAATATTTTCCTTTGTCTTTCATTGTAGCAAAACTCCTTTTTAATCAACTCATACTGACTTGTCTGCATCAATTAATAAATGATGCTTGTAAATTCAAGGATTATGATAGCATTGAGAACTATCAAATACTAGCTTGTTTTTTCCTTGTGAACAAAATAATTATCACTTATGTAAGCAATTACTTGTAATTAAGGAATTCAATAAATAAAAAAAGTATGCTTTGTTAAAGGGGTAACTTTACAAAAAAAGAGCTTATATACCAATTTTTCAGTACTTAATATTTTTCAATAGTTCTGCCATTTCTTGTTTTTTCGTCACATCAGGATCGTTCCAGTCAACCAACTTAACTTGTCGGTTACCAAAAGTTTCTAGGATGATATCATGGACAGTTTTTTCACTTAAATATTCACACCATCGTTTATCAGCTTCTTGAAAAAGTTCACCAATTACATGTGTTGCTTCATGCGATATTGGCAAAAAGTCTTTGAATACTAAGTCAAGAAAGCCTAAGTCAGGATATGTTTTTATATCCCCCTCAGTCGCATTCACAATCTGCAGAAAGGTTATCTCTTTGGGATCTTTCGCCAAAGAAAATCCACCGCTATTGCCTGAAACAGATGTTATTAAACCCGCAACTACTAATTTGCGCATTATTTTTTGCAAATAGGTTTGTGAGCCTTTTATCCTTTCGTGAATTATCTGTGACGACAGCGGGACATCTCTTTTTTGAGTTGCTAAAAGTGCAATAATACATGCTGCCTGCTCAAAGCCTTTGGTTAACTGCATATTCAATTCCTCCTTTTTTCAAGAATTTTTTCATAGGCTATTACTTTGTTTTTCATAAGTTGTGCTTCAAAATACGGAACCTCAATAACTGAAGAAACCGTAAATCCTGCTTTTTCCAGTACACGTTGTGATGCAACATTCTCGATGGTCACATACGCCTCAATTACAGCTATCATCTTTTTATTATTCTTAATCCACTCGACTAATAACTGCATCGCTTCAGCCATATAACCCTTATTCCAATACTTATTATTGAGAGCATATCCCACTGCCACTCGCTTTACGGTCTGTTCCACAAAAGCAAGTTCCTGTTCATACAAACAAATATTTCCAATCACTTTCCCATTTGGCAGAGTTATTACCCATGCCAATTCGGTATCAAGCTCTGTGTAGAAATCCTTAGCCGCTGAGTACGTGCCACTCTGAATAAAACCGGCCGCTTGTGCAACCTCTTTTTGAGAGCTATATTCATATAAATCACCGACATCACCAAGCTGGACATGCCGCAATCGTATTTTATTTCCCCTAATCATTGTTAATTCCCCAATACTGGATATAGTCTATCTATTACTTCTTATTAAAAGTATAACTCATATCGCGCTTTGATTGGGGTAAAATCAGCAGCAAAAACAGCAAAAAATCTCCAAATCCAAAGAAAAATTTTATAAGTATCAAAATTCCCGGTAAACTGCAATCATGAAGCCTTCTTATCTGGGCAGTTGTAATTGAAACATAGATCAAAGTCATCCAAATGCCTATCGCAATTTGTTCTGTCAAATCTATAGCCGCAGGGTCAAATTTATTTACAATTACAAGCACTTCTCCTAATATCATGCCAAATATTAATGATAGTGCAAAAATTCCCACAATTGACCACCAAAAATCAGCTCTTCCCATTCTTTTTTGCAACACAAGCATATCCTTAAGCATCAGTCTTGTAGAAACAAAAATTCCGGGGTTTTTATTTTCATTCAGTAACAGCTTTTTTACCTGTGTTTCCTTCGCATTTTTCTTTTCTTCTTCAATATCTATTTTTTCAGCAGTCATAGGATTTTCTGTGAAGCCTTTTACATCGATAAAAGACTGGTCTTTCCCACAGTACGAACAGTAATTCGCATTAATTGGAATCTTCTTCTTACAAAATTTACATTTTTTTGCTTCAAATTCCGCTTCAAAAACTTCTTGTTGCACTCCACAATGACTACAATAACGCTCATTTTTCTTGATACCATATCCACAACGTTGACATTTCATTAATTAAGCCACCTTGTCCCTTCACTAAATATAACAATTAATTCAGCTGTTTTACTATTTTTTATTTTATACTATTATACAGTATTTATTTCTGATATTTTTTGATACTACTAAAAATACATCGCTTTTAGCAAAAAAGCGCATTATTTATACATAATGTTCCTTTCAAAAGTCCAGCATAAATTGATAAAAGCCAAAATTTAATCTTTGACCCAGCTCTGGCGCTATACAACTTCTTGTTACAGTTGGCTTACAACCTGACTTATCGCTTTCTTAATTGGTCATAAGTATTATTCTCTGTTAAAATTGGAACTGTTGATTCATCAGAGGAGATGAAATATTGTGGGCACAGAGCCAGAATTGAAACGTTCAGAAGTAAAGAAAAGAAAAGATCAGGCTGCTAAACCGCGGAAGCATAAATATTTCACGGCATTTTTATGTGTGTTCGTTGTGCTACTTGGAATCTTCTTTCTATATCTTGGTCGTATCTATAACACTGCTCAGAAAATGACAACCAAAATATACAGTTCAAGCAATATAACAAAGGCTCGTAATACTCAAAATTTACTAAAAGCAGGCAAGCCCATTTCTATCTTACTGATGGGTACCGATACAGGTGCTGTTGGGCGAAGCTTTAAAGGTCGAACTGATACCATGATTGTCCTAACATTAAATCCGCAAAAAAAGAAAATGACGATTGTTAGTCTTCCACGTGATGCTCTTGTTGCAGTAACTGGGTACAAAAAATATTACCCCAGCAAACTAAATTCGGCATATGATTACGGTGGCTCGGGGACAGCGATTAAAACCATTCAAAATTACTTGAATATTCCAATTGATTTTTATGCAACAATCAACATGGGTGGACTTGAAAATATGGTTAACGCTGTTGGTGGTGTCACCATTAAGCCTCTTCTAACTTTTTCGTATGGCGGACATTCATTCGTTAAAAACAAAGAAACTCAGATGAATGGCAGTACAGCTCTTGCATACGTTAGAATGCGTCATTCCGATCCATTAGGAGATTATGGGCGTCAGCAAAGGCAGCGTCAAGTCCTAGCAGAAGTTGTTCAGAATGGAACAAAATTAAAGTCCCTTTTGACTGAAAGCTTCTTCAAAGAAATTAAAAAACAGCTAAAAACAGATATTACTTTCAATGATATGCTGTTATTGGCATTGAAATACCGTGGCACCACACATAATATGATTTCAGATCATTTACAAGGTTCCGCTGATTTAATATCAGGGATATCTTTTGAAGCAGTCCCAGCAACAGAAAAGCAGCGAATTACAAACCTAGTCCGTTCTTCATTAAATCTTGAAACTGCAACAACTGGTAATACTTTATTAAACTCAAGTAGCATCAATACAACTGAAAAGTAAGCTGCAACTGCATACACAGTTAATGACTTGATGCCCCTACGTAGGAAGAACAAATGCAGCATAAGACTGTAAAACTTGAGTACCAATATAAAACTAAGAATCTCACGTGTACCTTTACTATGAATAATTTGGAGTTGTCCAGAGAATTTTTACTTAAGAAAAAACAAGAGGTCAGATCAAAATTTATTTGATCCAACCTCTTGTTTTTTAATTTAACGCTGTATTCCTAAACTTGTTCGAACTTCTTTTGCCGGAGCTCAATGATTGAGTCACATTTTTGCGCGACATCAAACTCATGAGTTACGATGACCACACATTTATTTTGTTCATGTGCAATTTGTTGAAACAGTTCCAACACATCCTCTGTACTGCTTTCATCAAGGTTCCCTGTTGGCTCGTCTGCCACTACAAATCTTGAATCACAACACATTGTCCGTGCAATTGCCACTCTTTGCTGTTGTCCACCAGATAATTTTGTTACTTTTCTTTTTGCATTATCTTCATCAATCCCAATTCTATCCAATAATTCCAAAGCGTATTTTCTGTCACCTGCATGCTTTGCACCAGTAATCGCCATTGCACATAATAAATTATCAAGTGCTGACATGTATGTCAACAAGTTATATGACTGAAAGACCATTGAGACACATTTTTTTCGATAATTCATCAAACCTATCTTCTTCAACGGTTCGTCTTCAAATTCAATTGAACCGCTTTTGGGAGTGTCTAGACCAGCTATCAATGATAAGAATGTTGTTTTACCAGAACCGCTCTTACCGATTATTGCGTACAACTTCCCAGCGTCGAATTGTAAATTAATGTCTTCGAAAAGCTTCTCATCAGCATTATCATACCAGTATGCCAGATTTTTTGTTGTAATCATATTCTACCTCCTATAGTATCAAAATTTTCTTCGGTTCTAATCGCAAGACATTAACGGTTCCAGCCAAAATAGCAATTAAAATAATTATCAATCCAAAGCCAAACAATTCAAAGATCGACATCAGATCGACTGACACCTCTAAATTGGATAAACTACTGCTCTGTTGATTTCCAGTACTTTGCCCTTGCTGTGATGCACCTCCACCGCTTGGCATTCCACCTTGAGTTGGTGCGCCACCTTGACTTTGACCGCTGCTAACCGTCATTGTACTTGTAGTAGAAGATGTCGATTGTGAGACAAGTTCTTTTGACATATAATTTCCGACAAATCCTCCACCAATTACCGCAATAATTGTTGAGAAGATCAAAACAACAAACATTTCTGTGAAGAATTGAGAAATGACCTTCCATCTCTTCTCACCCATTGAAAGCAAAACTCCGATTTCGTATCTTCTTTCACGAATCATTAAGATCACAATTAAGGCAAGAATAATTGTCCCTGCAATACTTACTAACCAGACAATCTTATTAGCAAATGATTTAACGTTATTCAACGGTGTCAGCAATGACTGATAAGTGCTGTCATCAGTTGTCAAAGAGAACTTGCTTGTACTAATTTGTTTCTTAGCCTGTTTAATGAATGTGCTTGCCTTTGCAGGATTATTCATGGTAAAAGTTACTGATTCTGCTTTGCCAGTTGTTCCCTTAACTTTATTGACATACTGTGCAGATGTGTAGATTGTATTGCCTGGATCAGATTGTCCCATTCCACCAGAACTTGCAGTATTAGATGCCTTATATATCCCAACAACTTTCAAAGTCCGAACTGTATCATCTGTGTCCTTAACCTTGATTGTAGAACCAACTTTTAAGCTGTTATCCTTTGCGAGTTCCTTTTCAATAACAACATTATTAGTATTGGCATCACTAGTTGTTAATCCCCGTCCAGAAACTAACTTAGCACTACTGCTTGATAAGACGGTTGAAGTACTCGAGACCCCAGAAAGTGTAATATCACCGCTGGAACTCTGCGAATTATTACTTCCACCCATTGATGGTCCTGATTGACTACTACTTGAAGATGTCTTGATTGCAGTAAAGGATTTGGCATCCACCGTCGTACTATTTGTAATATTGTAACTCTTAACATAGCTAGACTTAGCTATCTTCTTGGCTGTAGCAATGCTAACGCTTGGTAAACTCAGCGTTGTCGCCTTAGATTTGCTCTTTCTAGTATTCTTAAAAGCTTGTTCTCTGTTAGCGGTCAATGTAACCGTAGCATTAGAACTTTCTTTTGCTGTTGCGATTGCGCTCTTCGCTGCATTCTGAATGATAATTCCAGATAGTACAAATAATAGTATTGCTGACATTACTAAAAGAAGTAATATTGATCTACCTTTCTTCTCCTTAATATTGAGAAAAGCTCTCTTGATAAAATTCATTCTTTCGCCTCCATATTTAAAGTGCCGAAATACAACCGATTTTTTGCGCCAGCTTCCTCCATTTTTTATCTCATAATTTCTAGCGCGTCTCAGAAGCTGTTCTTCTGCTGCACTTCATTAATACTAATTGTAAGTTGTGAATAAATTTAGAATATTTTCCGACAAAAGATTCTATTAAATTCGTAATTATCGTGAACTTGTTTTCTCAAAACAAAAAGGACTCAATTTGTTATCGCTCCAAACTGAATCCTCGCAAATTAACATCTAATGCTTGATGATAATTCTAAAATAGGTTCTAGCTACCAATTCTGAAACAAAAAAGCCCATCGCAATTGCACCGGCAATCATCGCAACCTGTACTAAATTGCTGATTGCTGCCAGATCATTCCCAATAGCAAAGTTACGCACTGCCTTATACGCCTGCCCACCAGGGACCAATGGAACAAGACTCGGAATGTTGAATAAAATCATTGGCATTTTTAACCTGCGCGCCATAAAAATTGAGCTTAGGCCAATTGCTAATGCAGCCACCGCATTAGCTAGCATCGTACCACCGTCAGCAGCCTTAACTACCAAATACATTACCCATCCCAGCACACCGACCCAACCACACGAATTAAGTGCCTTATGTGGAATATTAACAATAATGCCAAAACCAATTGTTGCTAAATAACTGCAAATTATCTGTATTATTATCATCCTCTTACGCCCTTCATAAAAAGCGGAAAACAAAAGCAATGCCCATGCCAATTGCACAAGCACTCAACAATGCCTCCATTGCACGAGCCATTCCACTAAGAAAATGACCAGCGAATACATCACGAACAGCGTTAGTAATTGGTACTCCAGGCACCAGCGGCATTACCCCGCCAATGGTAATCATACCAATCTGTGTCCCCCACTGTAACCGCACAAACAACACAGCTATAACTCCAATGAGAAAAGACGCCAAGAATTCACTAACAAATCTGATATTAAGCCGATTATTAATCAAATAATAGCAACTATACCCAAATCCGCCTGCAAATGCAGTTGCAATCATATCATGCCAAGACCCGCCATACATTATCATCAAAGTCACACTTACAACCACAGCCGCAATCAACTGTAGCCAAAAAGAAAAAAAAGGGGTCGAAATATTCAGCTTCACCAAGTTATTGCGAAATTCTTCTAATGAAATTTGCCCATCTTGAAATGCTCTTGAGTTCTGATTAACCAATGAAACTTTCTCTAAATCAATTGTCCTTTTTTGAATAGGTTCAACTTGTGCGGAAGATTGCTCTGGAATTGACATTAAAATTCCAGTGGTCGTTTCAAAAATCTTTGGATTATCAATGCCAGCGTTCCGTGCAATTCGTGTTAATGTATCATCAACACGAGCCATATCAGCACCATTTTCAATCATAATCTTTCCCGCCATTAAAATTGTTTCAATAATAAGATCGTTTTTAGTCACAAACTCCACAACCTTTTTGAAAAATTATCTAACATTGTTAGGAAAATTGCAATTATTTTTTTAAATTAAAATAAGTTATTATTAAGCTGATAATCGTAAATAACAATACCAATAAAACTATCACCTCAAACAATACTTCATACGAAAACATCTCAACTACCACACCGCCTAACAATGGCCCGACTGCATGACCAGTTGAAGCAGCAATACTAACAAATCCCTGATACTTTCCCCGTTCAGAATTACTGCTCAAATTTGCTACAATCGCTGGAATGACTGGGAATGCAATTACCTCACCAAACGTTACTATTATCATTGACATCATAAAGTGCATATAGTCCTTTGCAAAAATCAAAGATGCAAAAGCAATTACAAACATCACGTAGCCTACATATACTTTTTTAAAATCATTTATTCCATATCTTTTATCAAGGAAACTGATAATTGGTTGCCCGATTACCACGATTACTCCATTGATTGTCCATAAATAACTGTACTTATTTAATCCAATTCCTAATGACTGCATATAGACAGAAAGATTTGACTGCCACTGTGCATATCCAACCTGAATCATCAGATATGTCAATAATATTCCACCAATTATAAGAATACTATTGGTGGACGTTTTTTGAAGCAACTCTTTTTTTAGATGGTTCGTATTTTTCTCAATTTGAATGTTTTCAAATACATATTTTGTCAAAGCAATTATAAAAAAGATTACGTACAACAAAAACGTAACAACAAAAATATACCTAATATTTATTTTGACAATAAAACCCACAATTAATGTTCCTAAGACAACCCCTATATTTGCCATAAAATACATCATATTGAATACGTAGCTGGCTTCATGGTTCTTAATAGACGCAGCCAAAGCATTAATAATTGTATTTGCAATCGCCCCAGTAAAACCATTAATAATCAATAGTATCGGATATGCTGGCCACTTATTAAAGAAGACCAATAATAATAGTGCAATAATCGAAACCATGATCGAACATAGCATCCAAAAGCGACCATTGCCATGGTCATATATATATCCACCAATATAACTTCCGCCAATCATAATCAGCGATTCTACAAATAAAACTATCCCTGCAAGTGCTAGAGATTTTCCTAAATAATCATGCATATATACGGTTGTGAGCGGCCAAATAAAACTCATTCCAGTACTCGAAATCAAGTTTCCTATTAGCAGCCATCTTAATTTTAAACTTTTCATCTCTCTCCTAACAAAAAAGGTTCACCATAAATCAATAAGAAGCTAGTTCAAAATTGAATTTTGAACTGACAAAAAAAGAGTGTGTCATAAGTCGGAAAAATTTGAGTATCAACTAGAAATTACGAACATAGTAAGATCTTTGCTCTGAATAATTCGAAGTTAGACGGAAAATTTTGACTTATGAAACACGTTTATTCATAATAATATAGAAAAACTAGACCAACATGTAACTTTTGGCCCAGTCCTGACAAAAAAAGCCGAAATGAGACAGCTGTCTCACTCCGGTTGCTTTTCGACTTTAAATTAGTCTTTTGTAACGTTAACTGCTTGTGGTCCACGGTCGCTTTCTTCAACGTCGAAAGTTACATGTTGGCCTTCATCTAAAGTTTTGAAACCGTCGCCTTGGATAGCTGAAAAATGAACGAATACATCGCTACCATCTTCGCGAGTAATAAAACCAAAACCTTTATCTGCATTAAACCACTTTACTGTACCTTGTTCCATGAATAAACTCCTCCTTGTGCCTATCTGGCACTATTTAATAATAGTTGTAATTCTTGATCGGCACAAATGGGGAAAGTTATTTGAAACATTCTAACCACGGTAACCCATACAAAAATACACCCTTAGTATATCATGCCATTCTCAAAAAAGATAGTGCTCTACGACTATTTTACAAAAATATAGTGCGCCGCTTTAAAACTAACATTCATTTTCTGCCCAGTTTCCTTAATCATAATTTTAATTGGCCCCTCAAAAGGAGAATGTCCCATTATTTTAAGTTCATCACCAATTTGTAGCTCAATGTCATCCAGATAAGTTAATAAGTCATGATTATCAATGAATCGATCAACTCTTACTATTGCTCCATCTTCTGCTTCGGCCAAAACTTTATGCCCATCTTCTTGATAATCGCCATTTTTATTTGGAATTACCCCACCATGTGGGCAATGCGTAGGATGATTTAAGAATGTATCCAAATGTTCCATTAAATTTTCACTTGCAATATGTTCAAGAACTTCAGCATCAGTGTGAACATCCTGCAGCTTATATCCTAATGCGGATACTAGAAAAGTCTCCCAAAGGCGATGTCTTCTGACTAACTCCTCTGCAACTTTAATTCCTTCTTCAGTTAAAGAGATTCCTGCATAAGGTGTATGTACAGCTAAGCCATCTTTAACTAATTTTGCCACCATCTCCGTGACAGACCCCGCCGCAACATTTAAGCTTAATGAAATCTGCTTGTTTGAGACCTTTTTTTGGGTTCCACCCAATTCAAAAATGATTTTTAAATAGTCTTCTTTTTTTGGTGTCAAACAGTTCCACTCCTTTAGCACCCTTATATAATTATATCAATGTACTCACATTATATTATAGCAAAAAAAAATTGCTCTGCCAAAATAATATAGATTTTCTTTTCCTTAGTTAGCTCAATCCTTCAAAAACTGGGGGCTGGGTCAAAAGTTAAATTTTGATTCAGTCCCTCTATTTATTCCGTATAAACGTTTTTCATAAGTCAAAATTCTCCGCCTAACTTCGAATTACTCATAGCAAAGTACCTGCTATGTTCGTAATTTTGAGTTAGTACTCAAATTTTCCCGATTTATGGCACACTCCAAAAAATTGCTGCATATCTGCAGGCAAACTACACTCAACCTCAACATATTTTTGTGTGAATGGCTCTAAAAACTTTAATTTGAATGCATGCAATGCTTGTCGCCCTATTTTATCTAAGCTGCCACCATACAGTTCATCTCCAAGTAAAGGATGACCAAGCGCGTTAAAGTGCACTCTAATTTGATGAGTTCTTCCAGTATGAAGCTTAACCAGTACCAGTGAACGATCCTTGAAACAGTCACGTACCCAATATTCCGTAATAGCATTTTGCCCTTCAGCCATAACTCTTCTGCGTATCTCGGAATCTCTTCTTCCAATCGGTTTATCAATCATTGCGTGTTCTGCCGCTAGCTTGCCTTCCACAATCGCCAAGTAATATTTTTCAAAATTTTTGCGGTCAATCTTATCAATCATTCCTTGTGCAACCCTATTTTTAGCAATTAAAACAACACCACTCGTAAACCGGTCAAGTCTCGTAATAATATGTGGCACTAAGTCTTTGGCCCCAGATTCAGCTAGGTATCCTTTTACATAATTGACAAGGGTCGTTTTCCGATTGCTTGGCCCAGGAACAGTTGTCATTCCAGCTGGTTTATCGACAATCAGCCAATTTGTATCCTCATACAATATCGTAAGATCACCCTGAGCTGCTACTAGCTCATCATTATTTTCATTTTGCAGTCTTAATGTCACTGTTTGCCCACATGCCACCATTGTTTTTAGCTTACTATGTTTCGTGCCAACCAGCACTTCTCCACCTTCACCACGCCTTATTTGACTCAAAAGGCGCTGGCTTAGTCCGTTAGTTAGCAGCAACTGCTTGACGGTTTGTTTGCCCCTACTGTTTATCCACGTATATTCCATTGATTAAATCCTATCTTATTATCTTTCTTAGTAATCCTAAAACAAAGAGTATCACACCAAACGCAATCAACCACAGCCCATAACCTTGAATCTGTGTAAATGTAATTTGCAATAATGTTCCAATCAACCCGCTAGCCTGGTCTGCCATACTTGCAATTTTATTTGGGATTTCAGAATTTCCAATCAAAAAAGCAGTTGCCGCTAGTACAATTCCACTCCAGATGGCCGAAATTCCCCAATAATATATAATTCTAAAAATATTTCGATCATGAACAATCAATAGTAATGAAAGAATAACAAAAGAAATGATTCCAATAACAAATATCAGATTATTCGTCTTTTTGATGTTTGTAATTACTTTCGCCAATTTAGCTGCGGGTGTTGCACTTATTTTACTGGTAATATAGGAACTCATTCCACTCAAAAATGTATTTTGAGCAGACTGATATACAACATTGTCTGTAGAAACACCTGCACTTGTGGCTTTTTCGGTCAAATTCTGCTCAATTTGTTTCTTGATTAATGTACTATCAATTATCTCACTTTTTCCGGCATAAATATTACGTGTGACGGTTGCAAGGTCAGTCTTAACCTGACTCTCAGTAACTAAATTAGATGTTAAGGACGACGGGATATTATTTTGAGATGCCAAAGCGGCCACAACACTATTTAAAGTGCTTGTAGCCTGCTTGATATAAACAGTTTTAGTAACTTCTGAAACAGCTACTTTAACATTCAGTATTGTATTTTTTAATGCATATGTCCCAGCTATCATCATCAGTGCTATCCCAATAAAAAATGCTAAATACCTACTGATACTCTTCCCTGGTTCCTTTGTATATTTTTCTCTTTCACTTCGCCTGTATGCTTGTCCTGGTTCAATCACTGTAAAACACCAACCTTTTAAAGTTATCTACAATCTTAATCTTAGTATAACCCAAAAAGTTAGATTAAAAACAATATCTACTCATTCTTGATCTTAAAAAGCTCCATTATCTTATAACTTCCAAACAAGCAGACTACACCTGTGAGTACGGCCACAATAAATGGCATCGTCGGATTCCATGCTCCCACACGCGCATTAGTTCCACTATATCCAACAATAAAGTGTAGAAAAGAATCAGTATGTTTGATTATATTCAGCATATAATCATTTTGTACTGCTGCAGAAATCCAATTGATAAAGACCACTGCCATTACAAAGAGGCCAATGAAAATATAGACCCTAGCTTTTTTAGTAAAGAGACTAAAAATACTGCCTACCATGATTGCCCCAACCGTAACAACCGATGTTGAAAGCAAGATAAAACATAATCCCATAAAAGAGTTCATTGCAGTACTGCCAAAATATTTGCCGTAAACCTGCATATATAGCGAGCTTCCATACCATGAATGGTTCGTATAGGGATTTAAAAGTCCTACAACAATTCCAATTAATTGGCCTAGAATACTAACAGCTAAAAAAGAGAGAATTCTTGCCTTCCAAAATGTCTTACGCGATATTCCGCTTTGAATTAATAACTTGAAATCATTATAAGGGAAAAGTGCAATTCCTGAAATCAAAATGGAGAGGACTGGTCCTAATGTCGTATCTGTTAAAATACTCCTTAAGGATATACTACTGAAGTTAAAACCACTAAATACCCAAGGAAAGAATAAAGATGAAAAAATTATCCAGATTAATATATATCCAAGCTTTTTAAGTGTATTTTTAAAAAAATAATTGGTAACACTAACTTCTTTTGCCGTCATCATTTCTTAGCCTCCTCCATATTAGTAAGATTAACAAAGAGTTTCTGCAAATCCATCCGTTCCACAGAAACTGTATCTGGCAAAATTCGATTATCGTCCAAGTCACCATAGATATAATTTCCGTGAATACTTCCCAGACTCTCTTTGCCTATTATGTTAAGGCCACGGCAATAATCAGCAACATCTTTTTGTGGTCCAGCTATCAAATATGCTTTCTTCATTATATCTTCAACATTACCATCAATCACAACCTCACCATGGCAGAGAATAAAGACATGTTCAAGAATATTTGTGATTTCTTCAATGAGATGCGTTGAAATCACAAAAGTCTTCTGCGTTTTAACATAATTATCAAGCAGTTCGCGATAGAATAATTCGCGATGGTTAGCATCCAGCCCCAAAATCGGTTCATCTAAAAAAACGTACCTTGCGGGAACAGTCAAAGCAATAATCAGCTTAAAAATACTCCGGTAACCCGTTGACAGTTTACCAAATTTTTGTTTTACGTCTAACCCAAACTTGTCGGCCAATTCATTAGCATATTCATAGTCAAACGAACCATAAAAAAGTTCAGTCAATTTGAAAATTTTCTCAATCTTAGCTCCTTCAGGATAAAGATTGCGTTCACTCATCAAATAAATTTGTCCCAATGCCTCGTCACGTTCAAAGACACTTTCACCATCCAATACGACGTCGCCAGAATCTGAAAATATTCGATTGGCTATGATACTCAACAAAGTGCTCTTTCCTGCTCCATTACGTCCTAGGAGGCCATATATTTTTCCAGGTTCCAGTTCAAGACTAACGTCGGATAAAATTTTCTTTTTATTAAATTTTTTTTGGATATTTTTAACTTCAATTCCCATATCAATCAATACCCCCGTTTGATTAAATTTAATAGTTCTTCTTCTGATATCTGTAACCTTTTTGCCTCATCAACAACTTGCACAATCTTATCTTGGTAAAACAATTCTCGTCGTTTTTTTACGAGCTTTTCGTATGCACCTTGAGCAACAAACATTCCAATCCCACGCTTTTTTTCAACCAAGTCACTACTTACCAACAGGTTAATTCCTTTAAGCACTGTAGCAGGATTAATATGAAAATCTCGCGAAATTTCCGTGGTCGAAGGAATCTGCTCTTTTTCAGCATAGTTTTTAGTAAAAATAGCTTCTTCAATCTGACTGGCGACTTGCAAATAGATTGGTTCTGTGCTGTTAAAATTAAAATGCATCTCTTTTCACCTCATCATCCATAAAACACAAAATCAAGGATACTAACAATCGTTATTATTTGTCAAATCTTATTCTTCAGAACAATTCTTTGATACATGAAGAATATTATCAAATAATATATCAAATACAACACAGCAAATATCGAAAATGGAAGCCAAATACCATAATATGGATTAATCAGCAGCCCTTTGAACAAGTTTAAACCAACCAGAACATGAACAACACCCACAATTGCAGGTAAAACAAACAATACTCCAATCTCCTTGGCAATTGCACCTTGCAATAATGACTTGCGCACACCTAACTTGGACAACATTGCGTATCTTTTAATATCCGCAAACGCACCCGAGAGAATTTTAAACATCAAGCAGCTTGCTAACATTGCCAGAAAAGCAATTCCAAGGAAAATCCCCATAAACTCGAGTCCGGAATACAGTGGCTTGATGATATAAATCTTTGCATCATAATTTCCCTGAATTGCATTTGTTCTATCAGTCTGTTTGCTCTTTGCATATTCAAGATTTGAGATTTGTGAAAGGACACTTTGTGCGCTCTGGGTATCTTCTGCCCTAAAAAATAGTGCAGTCTGTGTTTGGCCCTGAATTGCGGCAAATTTTTGCCCGTCTACAAGTACAACTTGTTTATTAGGCTGAATGCTTGCAGTAAATTGCTGTAATATATAACTCTTTTTCTTGAGGTCTGTAGCACTCAACTTAGTATAGCTTGAAGTAAAGTTTTTATTATTGAACTTAACTGTCTCAAATGGTTGAGCTTTAAACTGTGCATCTTCAAAATAGACAGCATTACCTGAAACCTTATACGAATAACTTGATTGTCGTTCAACATCCAATTTTTTAATTAAAGCCTTCTGTTTTGAAGTTGGTTGAAACAAGCCAAATGTATATGCTGATTGTGACTGCGCTGTCTTATCGGTAATGTTATTGAATCCAATTCCTGTTGTTATTGCACCAAGTGCGAGTGCTAATAGCATCGTAACCACTGTTAACATCTTGGTATAGTCATGTACTCTAAATTCTAGTTGACCTAAAGTAAATCCATTTAATTTCTTCTTTGCAAGTGTTGTTTTACGTAGGAAACCAATTCCAACTGTCACAATTGAATTGAAGACGAAGAATGTTCCAAAGGTAATGGTAAACAAACTAATTGGAATAGTCTTACTGCCATACTTAACTGCATTTAGAATTACTCCATATCCTATCGTAAGTAAAATCACGCCGATTAAGGCCTGGATAATTTGTATCCAGATAGGAAGTTGTTTTTTTGCAGCTTTTTGCTGACTTTTCAATAATTTAAGCGCGGGCTTCTTTGTCATCAGGAAGGTATTATAGATTGCTGCCAAGAAAAATAATCCAAGATAAAGAATGAGCGTCCAAAGAATTGCTTTCCACCAAATTGGTTCATAATACCTTGTAGTTAAACCTAAAGCCTTGATAACAATGTTTTGCATTCCTGTACTCAATATAATACCCACAATAATACCAACGAACGTTGACAAGAAACCAATCAGCATTGTTTCTATCCAAATTAATTGTCCGATTTTTCGCTTGCGCGCTCCCAGCATCATGAATAGGCCATAGTCCCTTTGCCGCATACTTAACAAGAAATTATTTGCGTAATTAATGTATACCAATGTAATCAACATTAATAAGACAGAACCAAAGGTAAAGATATACCCTATCATGCTAATTATTGCTCCATTTTCTTTTAAGTATTTTCCATTTGTAGAAAGTGTTTCAAATAAATAAAAAATGGAACTTGAAATTACTAATCCGGAAAAAAGTACTAAGTAATCTTTCCAGCGATTTTTAATACCACCTACCGCTAACTTGCGTAACATCAATTTTCCCTCCTTTCTATTGTTCGAATGTTCCTAAAAGATCTAAAACTTCTTGATAAAAATTACTTCGATTCTGCTTATCCGCTCTGATCAATTCACGTTCGATTCTGCCATCCTTAATAAAAATTATTTTCTTACAAAAGCTAGCTGAAAAGGCATCATGTGTAACCATCAAAATTGACGTTCTCATGTTCTCATTAACTTCTGTCATAAGCTCTAATAACTCACGTGCAGATTTTGAATCAAGTGCACCAGTTGGTTCGTCACCAAATAAAATTGCGGGATTATGAACTAGTGCTCGCGCACAGGCAACCCTTTGCTTTTGTCCACCAGAAAGTTCACTCGGATATTTTTTTAATAATTCAAAGATACCCAGTTCACTAGCGACCTTTGTTGTAGTAGCATCAATTTTTTTAGCTGAAACACCCTGTAAAGAAAGCGGTAGCCCAATATTTTCTGCAGCAGTTAGATTCTCAAGCAGATTAAAATCTTGGAAGATGAATCCAATTCTACTAGCACGAAAATCAGCAAGTGCATTCCCTTTTAACTTTGCAATTTCTTTTCCTTTAATCTTTACGGAACCACTAGTTGGTCTGTCAAAAGTTGCAAGCATGTTTAGCAATGTTGTTTTACCAGAACCGGAAGCTCCCATAATTCCAACAAATTCGCCGTCTTGAACACTAAAATTAATTGATTTTAATGCCTCATATTGCTTTTCATTCTTCTTGCCATATATTTTCTTCAGATTATTAACTTCGATAATTGTTTCTTGCATTTTTATATCCCCTATCCGTTGATTAGTTAATCACTTATGTAACTAACCGTATCACTGATGAACTATTGTGTCAAATAAAAAAAGCCAGATCAAAATTTAACTTTTGATTTGACTTTTTTCTTGATTTTATCTAAATAGAGCTGGGTCAAAAGTTAAATTTTGATTCAGTTTCTCTATTTATTCCGTATAAACGTGTTTCATAAGTCAAAATTCTCCGTCTAACTTCGAATTACTCATAGCAAAGTGCCTGCTATGTTCGTAATTTCGAGTTAGTACTCAAATTTCCCTGACTTATGGCACACTCCCTCTGCTGTGAAGATTGGATTATTTTATGATTTTAAATTTTTCAGCCAAGTTAGTCTTCAACTTCTTTGAAATATTTTGTAATTCTGCGACATTACCTGTAAATTCTTCCATTGTTGCCAGGACTTCCTCCGAATTGGCTGAGACTTCTTCAGTTCCAGCCGCATTCTCTTCGGTTGAAGCAGAAATACTTTCTAAATTGCTCAAAACATGAGTCTGAATCTCTTCAATACTCTTGCTTGCAATTTCTACATCTTCAATCTTATTAGCAACATCCTTATTTTTATTAAAGACTTCCGTTGATGAATCAATCGCTTCTTTTATTAAAGCTGATTGCTTCTCTCCACCTGTTAAGGATTCATTGGTCTGTTGCGCCATTTCTTCCGATTGTTCAGTAATTATTTCGATTATCTTTTCAATCTCATTTGTTGATTCTTTGGTCTGTTCTGAAAGTTTCCTGATTTCACTAGCAACAACAGAGAATCCCTTTCCAGCTTCCCCAGCACTTGCCGCTTCAATAGAAGCATTCAGAGCCAACAAGTTCGTCTGCTGCGAAATTCCATTAATTACATTTACTATCTTATTAATATTCTTAACATTGTCATTCAATTCATTCATTGAATTATTTAATTTTTCCATTCTTAATAGTTCTTGATTCCAATTACTATCAACATTCCCAGCAATCTTTATATTTTCACCATTCAAATTAGATGCTTCTGTCGATTTTTTGGTCATTTCAATTATATTTTCTCGCAGTACTTGCACAACCTTAGATAAATCCTTTACTTGCCTTACACTCTTCTCGGTCTCTTGTGCCTGGACACTTGTCACTTCTGCAATTCCCGTAATTGTTTTTGCAACCTCTTCAGTTGCTGTATCTGTCTGCTGCGCAAGCGTGAATAATGTGTCTGATTTCTTAGCAACATTGTTCCCTTCTTGCTGAACTTTGGTAACGAGCTCAGAAATTGATTTAACCATCTTATTAAAGCTTACACTTAATACTTGAATTTCATTACCAGATGTATCAGGCTTTATCATCATTTTTGTGGATTTAAATAATTTGGCATTATTCAACTTCTTATCATCAATTACTTCAAGTTCTCCATTTCCAGCTTTCTCAAAGTATCCATTTAAAACCCAGAAAATCTGCTTAAGTATTTTGGTTGTCACAATCGATATCACGATGACAGCAGCAATCATAATTAACGAAATAACAATTGAATTTATTACTAGCGAACCTAGTTCCGGAGTCAATTCATTTGCTTTCGTTTGTACAACAGCAAATGTTTGACTGTTAGATCCCTCCTTATTAAAGTAAGCCGCTTGAACTTTTGGCTCTCCTTTAGGAACTACACTGCCTTTTGTCTTTGAAGAACCGATAACCGCTTTATATAGAGCTGTCTTTTTAATATTTTTACCAATTAGTGCTTTGTCCTTTGAAGCAATTACTATGCCGTCATCCGAAACCAGCATTACGTTACCAGTACGTCCAACATTCATATTTTCTATGCCACTCTGCACAATGCTGTACGAAACATTGAAAGATAATACTCCAACCTGTCCATATTTATTCTTTATAACCTTAGACGCACTCGTAGTATATTGATTTGTAGTCACAGCTAAAAAAGGTTTAGAAAAAAAAGTTTCCCCATCTTTTGCCATGGCTCCTTTGAACCATGGTCGAGTTGTTGGATCAAAGTTACTAACTAACTTATTACTATTAGCTACAAAGTTCCCGCTTTTAGTCGTAAAAATAGCATCCTCAACTATTTTATTACCATTTTCTGCATTCCTAATGCTCTTCTTAATATCTTTCAAATTGAATTTTTCTTTAAAAACATCTTGTTTTGCAATTCCATCTAATGCCCCTCGAGCTTGCTCCCTTAATTCCTTTCTTGTGTTTATGGCAGTACTGACTGCACCAATTTTACTCTGATTATTCCTTTGAATTAATAGGTTATATGTATTGATATATGAACTCAACAACATAATTATGATTGGTGTAATTGCAACAAAAATTAAGATCAGTCCGTAGACATGACCAATACTTTTATTTCTTTTCTTTGCCATTATGATATTCGCCTCCAAAGTTTCTAAGTTCTATATGTTTAGAATCGGAAAAAAAGCAAGACATTTAAGTATGCCCTGCTTTTTATTGTTATAAACTCGAATAATTATTTAATTTTACTTGCGCGTTTAAAACTATTGATGATTCCGACATCATCTGTCTGTAAGATCAGACCTGAATACAGTCTCCCAACATACATTGCCAAACCAAAAGTTGCTGCTAATAATATCAGTAATGACAATCCCACTTGAATAGGACTAACACTACTGTATATCAAGCGCATTGGCATAAAGAATGAAGAAATAAATGGGATAAAGGATGCGACCTTCACAATAATATTGTTTGCGTTTTCTCCAAATACCAATGATCCGATGAATCCAACCAAAACAACATAGATTACAGGTTGGACTGCCTTTGAAGTATCTTCTGGGCGAACAACAAGCGCCCCACATAAAGCCGCTAGAATTGTAAAAATTATTACTCCCAACAAAACATAAAGCAAATTAATCGATAATAGGTTGCTCACAACTTTGCCAATCATCGTATTGTATTCTACGAACATTTTCTTGGAAATTTCTAATTTGGGAAGAATCAGATACAAGGCACTACCGCCAACTAGGTAGATCAATAAATGAGTTGCAATTACCGCAAAAGTCCCAAGTATTTTACCGTAAAAATATTTTTTGGCTGGCATACTAGAAAACACCATTTCCATGATTTTCGTGCCTTTTTCAGAGGCAATATCTTGTGCTACCGTTGTTGTATAAGTAATCAAGATAAAATACATTAGAAAAATAGTAATTGTAAACGAAATGGTTTTGATTGTTTCATCTGATACTCCCTTTTTTGATACCTGCTGCTCTAAAATTGATTGCGTTGCAAGTGCTTTTAATTGTGCTTGCGTCATTTGTGCTTTTTGTACATTTAAACTCTGTTGATTTGCTTGCAGCACTTGCTGGAAATGTGTTTTTTGTGTAGTACTGAGTCTTTCTTTTCCAACATATTTAGCTGTTAATTGACTATTCTTTTGCTCAACTACTAGATAACCTTCTATCTTTTCTTTCTTCAAGGCTTGCTGTGCGCTCTTTTGCGAGTGATATTTGAGCGTCATCTCGTCTTTATCGTATCTTAATTGCTTAGCTAGTCCCTTATTGGTTGAAACAATTGCAATCTGATCACTGCTATCTGCACCAAGAGTACTACTTAAATAACCAAATCCAAATGAAATAAAGATAAATATAAAAGGTGATATCACGAGCAAAATAAAGCTCCAGTTCTTAACCTGTCTTCTGTATGTTTCCATAAGAACTAATAAAATTTGCCGCATCTTATTTACCTGCCTTCATTTTAAAGATTTCATTTAACGTTGGTGGCTGCTGATCAAAGGTTTTCACATAATGTCCGCCTGTAACTTCATCAAAAATTTCTTTACCATATTTTTCATTTTCAATATCTAATCGATATGTTCCAAATTTAGTTTTCGCAACAGCTGTCACATGTGATAAGCTTTGAAGCTCTTCTTGTGTCATCTCGGTTTGTACAAAAATTCTGGTACTTCCAAAGCTAAGGCGTAATGCTTGAATCTCGCCATCTAGGGCAACCTGTCCATCACTGATCATTACAAGCTTGTCACAAAGTTCTTCTACATTAGTCATATCGTGATCCGAAAAAATAATTGTTGCGCCCCGTTCTTTTTCAGCTAAAATGACTTCCTTTAATAAGTCAGTATTAACAGGATCCAAGCCGCTGAAGGGCTCATCCAAAATGATTAGTAACGGTTGATGAATTAGTGTACATATTAATTGTATCTTTTGTTGATTTCCTTTAGAAAGGCTCTTGATCTTGTCATCAATTTTGCCCTTCACTTCAAGCTTGTCCATCCACCTAAGCAGCTCTTTTCGTATGACACTTGCCTTCATCCCTTTCAAGCTTGCAAGAAATCTGACTTGTTGAAAGACAGTCAGCTTAGGCATCAAACTTCTTTCCTCTGGCAGGTACCCAATTCTTTTATATGTTTCCTCCGTAATTTGCTGATCATCAAATACGATTGCACCGTCAGACTTAACAAAGTTCAAGATACTGTGAAAGATTGTCGTCTTTCCTGCTCCATTCTTCCCAATCAGTCCAGTAATCTCACCTGAATCCGCAGAAAAACTAACATCGCTTAAAACCTGCTTGGCACCAAAGTTTTTGCTTAGTTGAACTATTTTTAACATTTGCTTGCTCCTTACCCCTATATTTATATATCTTCACACTATACCAATGTTTAGTTTCCTTTTCACTCGTTTTTAATAAGCGTTTCTCTAATATTGTCTAAAATTGCCTGCTGCAGCTTATTAAAGACATGCGAACGACGATAAGCGATGCTCGTTACAAACATCGGTACGTCGGTATCTAACAACTCAACCTTGACAATATCCTTGCGAATGGGATTCACAACTGCCGTGAGAAGCCCTATTCCAACACCATCAGCAATCAAATTCATCAGACTATGTGTACCATTTGACCTAAAAACAACATGTGGGCGGAAATGATTACGTGCAGCGAGTAAATCAAACGCATGATTATGCACAAAACCATTTTTAAATAAAACAAAATCTTCACCTCTTAAGTCTTTAAACCACACTCTTTTCTTTTGTGCCAATGGATGCTTTTTAGCTACAAAGATCACGAAGGGTTGGCGATCAAACTCTTCAGTCATGATTAACTCATCACTTAGCGGATCAATCGAACCTAAAAGTGCCATATCGATTTCTCCATTTTGCAGCGCTTTTAAAGTTGTTCTTGAACCATATTCCATTGTCTGAATCCTATCCAACAGACCATCTTTTTTTAAGTTCTTAGCGACCTCTGGAAAATAGTTATTTTCAATAATAGGTGGCAGCCCCAGTGACAGCATCTTTAACCGGCTGTTCGTAATTTCTTTTTGTACTAAGTTATAGTGCAGCAGCATTCGCTTAGCGTGGTTCAGCAGTTGCGCCCCGCTGTCCGTTATCAGCAATCCACCTTGTGCACGATGTCTGACAATTAAATGCGCATTCAATTCTTCTTCCAATCTCTTTAATGCAAAAGTAATCGTGGGCTGGCTAACTCCAAATTCCTGCGCAACTTTTGAAAAATTCTTAATTTCTGTTAGCCTTATAAAATATTCAAGATCTCTAGTATTCATAAAGAGTATGTCCTTTCTTTGGTATAAAAGCATTTCAAAACTCATTATAAGAATTTCTTATTAAAAAAATATTTTTTGACTATAAAAAAGCAACAGGTTTATTATATGTATATCTTAACACAAGGAAGGTCTAAATGACATGGGAATGAATATTATAAATGATCCATTCAAAAATAAAGGTACTGCTTTCACACTAGAAGAACGTAAGGAATTCGGTTTGGAAGGACTCTTACCTCCATATGTTCAAACACTTGACCAACAAGTTGCTCAAACATATGCACAATTCCAAACAAAACCAACTGACCTTGAAAAACGCATGTTTTTAATGGAAATCTTTAATGAAAATCATATACTTTTCTTCAAACTCTTTAGTGAACATGTAGTTGAGTTCATGCCAATTGTCTATGATCCAACAATTGCAGATACCATTGAGAACTATAGTGAATTATTCGTACAGTCGCAAAATGCTACTTACTTATCAATCGATGATCCTGACGCTATTGAAAACTCGCTTAAAAATGCTGCTAATGGCCGTAATATTAGACTAATTGTTGTAACTGATGCTGAAGGAATTCTTGGAATTGGTGATTGGGGCACAAATGGGGTTGATATTTCTGTTGGCAAGTTAATGGTCTACACTGCTGCAGCTGGAATTGATCCTAGTCAAGTATTACCTGTTGTCTTAGATACAGGAACAAATAATGATAAGCTTCTACATGATTCACTTTATCTTGGTAATCATCATAGCCGCATCACTGGTGACAAATATTACGAATTTGTAGATAAGTTTGTTGAATCTGCCGAACGCTTATTCCCAAATCTTTATCTTCATTTTGAAGATTTCGGTCGTGACAATGCAGCTAACCTGCTCAACAAATATAAAGATAAAATCACAACATTCAATGATGATATCCAAGGTACAGGAATTATTACCCTTGCTGGGATTCTTGGTGCATTAAATATTTCTAAGCAAAAAATGACTGATCAAATTTATCTTTGCTTTGGTGCTGGGACTGCAGGAGCTGGAATTACAAAACGGATTTGTGATGAATTTGTTCAAGAAGGATTGAGTGAAGAAGAAGCTCGTAAGCATTTCTATATGGTTGACAAGCAAGGACTGTTGTTTGATGATGACACAACGTTAACACCTGAACAAAAACCTTTTGCCCGTTCAAGAAGTGAATTTACCAATGCCGCTGAACTCACTAACCTTTTAGCAGTTGTTAAAGCTGTTCATCCTACGATTCTTGTTGGGACATCCACACAGCCCGGAGCATTCACAGAAGATGTAATTCGTGAGATGGCTTCTCATACCGAGAGACCTATCATTTTCCCTCTTTCTAACCCAACAAAATTAGCAGAGGCTAAAGCTCATGATTTAATCGAATGGACTGAAGGACGTGCACTTGTTGCCACTGGAGTTCCTGCACCTGATGTTGAATTCAACGGTGTATCTTATCACATTGGACAAGCAAACAACGCTCTTGTATACCCAGGTCTTGGCTTAGGTGTAATTGCTTCAACTGCAACACTGTTAAATGATGAGATGATCTCAGCTGCTGCTCATTCATTAGGTGGAATTGTTGATCCTAAAGAAGCTGGAGCTGCCGTCTTACCCCCTGTTTCAAAACTAGATCATTTTTCAACTACAGTTGCCCTTGCAGTTGCTGAAAGTGCCAAAAAGCAAGGCTTAACAAGAGAAAAAATCACTGATGTTTCTGCAGCAATAAATGATACTAAATGGGTACCTGAATACTAATGGAGGCTTAACTATCTTGGCTACCAATAGGAATTATAAAAAGTTTATTATTCCTATTGCTGTAGCATTAATTATATGGCTGGCAACACCATTTCGACCAGAGAGTGTTTCAGTCGTCGCATGGCACATGCTTGCAATCTTTGTTGCTACAATAATTGGTTGTATTACCCAACCATTACCAATTGGTGCAGTTGCAATCTTAGGATTCACTACAACTGTTATTACTCACGAAATTCCTATTGATACGGCTGTCGCAGGTTTCGGCAACAATAGTATCTGGTTAATTGCGATGGCATTCTTCATTTCAAGAGGATTTATCAAAACTGGGTTAGGTCGTAGAATTGCTCTTGGTTTTGTGAGGATTTTCGGTAAAAAAACACTTGGACTAGCATATTCACTGATTGGTGTTGATTTAATTCTTGCACCTGCGACACCTAGTAATACCGCTCGTGCGGGTGGCATCATGTTTCCCATTATTAATTCTTTGTCTCGATCTTTTGGCTCTACTCCTGAAGATGATACTCAACGTAAAGTCGGATCTTTCTTGACCTTCGCCGAATTTCATGGAAATATGATTACCGCTGCCATGTTCCTAACTGCGATGGCCGGAAATCCATTAGCACAGTCTTTGGCTAAAAGTGCGCATATCAATATTTCTTGGATGGGGTGGTTTATCGCTGCTCTTGTCCCCGGAATTATAAGCTTAATTCTTGTTCCATTCATTATATATAAGCTTTATCCTCCCGAAATCAAGGAAACTCCTAACGCCAAAGCGTGGGCCAATGAACAGCTTTCGGAAATGGGCAAAATGTCTTTACCTGAAAAATTTATGGCCGGGATTTTCGTCATTGCGTTACTTCTTTGGGTTTTGGGTGACACATTAAATATCGATGCAACTTTGACTGCATTTATTGCTCTTTCTCTTTTACTGTTAACTGGTGTGCTTAATTGGAGCGACATCCTACAAGAAAAAGGAGCTTGGAATACATTAACATGGTTCTCCATATTGGTAATGATGGCTAACGAGCTGAATGTTCTTGGCTTCATTCCTTGGCTAAGTAAGACCATTGCAGTTAGCGTACACGGTTTGTCATGGCCTCTTGTCTTAATTGTTCTAATCTTGTTTTATTTCTACTCACATTACCTCTTTGCGAGTGCAACAGCACATGTCAGTGCGATGTATTCTGCCTTGCTTGGAGTAGCCGTTGCCTCGGGTGTTCCACCATTACTGGCGGCACTATCTCTTGGATTCTTCGGTAACTTATTTGCATCAACTACTCACTACAGTAATGGACCCGCACCAATCCTTTTCTCAGCAGGATACGTTTCACAAAAAGATTGGTGGCGTCTCAATGCAATCTTAGGTATTTTCTACCTCGTTGTCTGGCTTGGTCTTGGCAGCTTATGGATGAAGATTTGTGGAGTCTATTAATAATAATTAATGCTAAGAAGAAGGAATATACCATAGATCGAGAAATTCGAAGTTGAATGAAGCGCTTTGACCTATGAAACACGTTTATTCGTAATAATTATAAAGAGGCTGAATCAAAATTAAAATTTTGATTCAGCTTTTTTGGCTTTCCTGATAAATGTGTCACAGAAATCACATTTTCAGTTTCTTTTTTCTTTTGAATTCGTTATAAATAATATTTAATGAATAAATATTCCGCTTTATTATCCAAAGAAAAACATTGTGTGCAATTAATTAAATAATTTAAAACCGTCTTTCTATAATTAAAATTAGGTTTTAGTTAGATTCTATTTAAAAAGTTCTCAATAAACGTTATAATATTAATTATGAACTTATAAAAATGCGAAGTCTATTTTCAGCATAATTAGAGGTGTTATCCGTGATAACTTACAAATATGATTTTGTCCCCGCGGGTGAACAAGCACTCCACATTGTTTTCCCGGAACAGGTAGATGTCTCAGAAAATCAGCTGATTCAAGAGCTGGCCCAACAATTGCAGAATACATTTGGCTACGAAATCACAGACATTGTCCCTGCATACAGGACCTTAACTATCAGTTTCGACATCAGAAAAACAACTTATTATGAATTCAGTTCTAAGCTAAAAGGTTTTCTTGCTCAATATGTTCCAGATACAAAAAATGAGCATACCCGAACATTCGAAATCCCGGTTTGCTATGATTCTGAATTCGGAATAGATCTCGAAGATGTTGCTGCTTTTGGTAATCTAAGTGTCACAGAATTAATCAAACTTCATTCTGCTAATAAGTATTTTATTTATATGATGGGGTTCCTGCCTGGTTTTACCTTTATGGGAAATGTCCCTGATCAGATTGCAATGCCCAGACTTTCTGTTCCGCGAGCCTCAATCGCTCCAGGAAGTGTGGCAATTGCAGGAAAACAGGCAGGAATGTATCCTGTTGATTCACCTGGTGGCTGGCGAATTTTAGGCAGAACCCCCATTACACTTTATACTCCCGAGAATCCATTACCACCATTTCAAGCAGGAGATTGGATTAAGTTCCGGCAAATTGATCGTGCTGAATATTCGGCAATAAAAGAACTAGCAGCTCATAGTGAATATCAGCTTAAAATAATTTCAGAATAAAAGGAGAAAGCCATGCCAAATATTGAGATTATTAATTCAGGCTTAGCAACAACTATCCAGGATCTTGGACGAATCGGTCATCAGGCAAAAGGTATTCCTGTTTCAGGTGCAGTTGATCAATACTCACATCGGTTAGCTAATATTCTAGTAAATAACCCTGAAAAATCTGCAACACTAGAATTTAGTCTTCTTGGACCAACAATCAAGTTCAATGTTGAGACATTCATTGCAATTACAGGTGGCAAGTCAGAACCGGTACTTAATGATTCAAGTATCAGTTTGAATACGACTTATCCAGTAAAAAAAGGTGATCTTTTGACATTTCGTCCTATGAAAAGTGGTCGTTTTGGTTACATTGCTTTTGCTGGTAATGGGCTTCAAGTCAAGCCGATTCTCGATAGTCAATCCACTAATACTCGTCTTAGCCTTGGAGGATATTATGGCCGATCACTTATCAAAGGTGATTGTTTAACTATTAATGATTGCTATCAAATGCCAAGCTTAGCCAATCGAAGCTTATCTTTAAATGAAGAACCAATTGGAAATTCATTTCGGTTTATCAGAGGACCGCAGTGGGACCTATTCTCTGAAAGTGCTCAGCAGCTATTTATGACTGGGCCCTTTACAATTTCATCAGAAGCTGACCGAATGGGCTTCAGATTAGATGGTCCAATCCTTGAAATACCACAAAAAAATATGTTGTCCGAAGGTGCAGTTCTAGGAAATATTCAAATAACCAGATCCGGTCAACCAATTGCCTTATTGGCGGATCGGCAAACTGCTGGCGGTTACCCGGTAATTGCAACAATAATCGGTGCAGATCTTAGTAAATTTGTTCAATTCGCTTCAAGTTGTCCGCTTGTCTTTGAACAAGTTTCACTCAAAGAAGCCACTGCTGCGCTTCGCAGCCAGTATCAATTCTTAAATACTCTGGCAGATTCCATTTATCAAAAAAGATATCAATACCCAATTGGTCCCACTAGAAAAGCAAGTAGCAAAATCGCAGAAACAATTTTAAACAGTTAAAGGAGGCTTCTATTATGGAAATACCAAGTCTGGATGAACTAATTAGTAAATTCCAAGCGGCAGGTCTGACACATCTCGAGATTAAAAACGGTGAAGATAAGATTGTTTTGAAAAAAGAAGCAACCATTTTTCCGACTGCTTCAGTTACGAGTGAACAAGCACCACTGGTCGGTGGAGAAGCCGTAGAAAATAAAAAACTTACAGTAAATGCACCATTTGTTGGAACCTTCTATACATCGCCAAGTCCACAAGAGGAGCCCTTCGTCAAGGTTGGCGACCAGATTCAAAAAGGGCAAATTATTGGTATTATCGAAGCGATGAAAATGATGACTGAAGTTAAGTCCGATGTGGCTGGTATTATTACAGATATTCTAATTACCAACGATAGTCCCGTTGAGTACAATACGCCTCTCGTTGTACTTGAGAATTGAGGTGTTAAATTTGAAAAAGGTTTTAGTTGCTAATCGTGGAGAAATTGCCGTGCGTATCATTCGTGCCTGCCACAATTTAGAATTAAAAACAGTAGCAGTATACTCTGTTGCAGATATAAACAGCTTGCATGTCCAATTAGCAGATGAGGCTGTCTGCATCGGACCAGCTGAACCAAACAACAGTTACCTGAACATTCACGAAATAATTGCAGCCGCAGAAATTACCCATTCCGATGCTATTCATCCCGGATACGGTTTCCTATCGGAAAATGAAGAATTCGCCAAAAAGTGTGAAGATGAAAAAATTACTTTTATTGGCCCGCGATCACATGTAATTGCACTGATGGGTGAAAAATCACGTGCGCGTGAAACAATGCTAAAAGCCGGCGTTCCAGTCGTTCCAGTCGTTCCAGGTGGAGCGACTGAATTTACCGATTTGGCTAGTGGTGCAGCATATGCTGCAGATATTGGCTTTCCAGTTATGCTAAAAGCAAGCGCTGGCGGTGGTGGTAAAGGAATGCGTGTCATTCAGAGTGCTACTGGCTTCGCCAAAGAATTCGGATTAGCTCAAAGTGAAGCTCAACATGCTTTTAATGATAATCATATGTATCTTGAAAAATATCTACCTCATCCGCGCCATATCGAGGTTCAAATCATCGCTGATCAGCAAGGCAACGTGTCCGCAGTTGGTGAGCGCGACTGTACAATTCAACAGCACCATCAAAAAGTAATTGAAGAAGCACCTGCAATCGCACTACCAGAAGAAACTCGTCAAAAAATGTTTGCTGTTTCTGTGAATGCTGCTAAAAAAATCGGTTACGTTGGTGCAGGAACGATGGAATTCTTGTTGGATGACCCAGAACATTTTTATTTTATGGAGATGAACACCCGCATACAAGTCGAACATCCTGTCAGTGAACTAACAAGTGGGCTTGATCTTGTTGAATTACAGCTATTAGTTGCTCAAGGTGAGTCGCTTTCCTTCAAGCAAGAACACATCTCGACAGACGGTTTTGCACTTGAATGCCGTATAAACGCCTTAACTGCAGGTAAAATATCCGCTTTGCATCTTCCAACTGGATATGGAATTCGTATAGATACAGGCCTTTATCAAGGATATACTGTTCCTCCTAATTATGACTCAATGATTGCTAAAATCATTGCTTTTGCCCCATCAAGGAAGAAAGCAATGGCTTTGATGAGAACTGCGCTTGATGAAACAGTTATAGCGGGTGTAAACACAAATCTTGATTTTCTGGTCCAGTTGTTGAATGAACCTGATTATATTGCAAATAAGACTGATATTAATTGGCTGGATAAACTAACTGCCACAATCTAACCTTGGAGGTGTCCACATGAATTCACTAAAAGATATAACATCATTATCACCAGTCGAAGTTCGTCATCTGATACGTGCAGGAAAATTTACTAAACCTACGAGTGGATTAGCTTCAGGGTATACTCAAGCAAACTTAGTAATTTTACCAAAAAATTTGGCATATGACTTTCTGTTATTCGCCCAACGAAATCCCCGTCCCTGTCCAATCTTAGAGGTTAGTGATGTCGGAAGTCGAAAGCTACACAAATTTGCGCAAGATATTGACTTGGCAAATGACTTTCCGCGCTATCGGATCTATCGCAATGGCAGTTTTACAGATGAAGTCACCAGCGTCGCGGATTACTGGCAAGACGATTTAGTAAGCTTCTTAATTGGCTGCAGCTTTTCTTTCGAAGCGGAACTAATTGCTGCTGGAATTGAAATTCGCCATTTGACAGAAGGTGTAAATGTTCCTATGTACAATACAGCGATCCCACTCGAATCTGCAGGTAAATTCCATGGAAATATGGTTGTCAGCATGCGCCCAATTCCTGAAAATCAGGTGGTGACCGCCGTCAATGTAACTGCCGCGATGCCGAAAGTCCACGGTGCACCTATTCAAATTGGCAGTCCTGAGTCAATCGGAATTACAGATATTTCAAGTCCTGATTATGGTGATCCTGTCACAATCAAACCTGGTGAAGTCCCAGTATTTTGGCCATGCGGTGTAACTCCACAAAATGCAATTATGCAGGTAAAACCTGAATTCGTAATCACACATGCTCCTGGTCACATGCTAGTGACAGATATTAAAAATACCGTACTAAAATATGAATAGGAGTTGATTTTGGTGACAAAAATTGATTTGAACAGTGATTTAGGTGAAAGTTTTGGCCGCTATAGTCTAGGAAAAGACAAAGAAATCATTCAATTGGTGACCTCTGTCAATATTGCTTGTGGCTTCCATGCTGGTGATCCTGACGTAATGGCTAAAACAGTTGCACTGGCCGAAGCAGCAGGTGTCGGAGTTGGGGCACATCCAGGTTATCCTGATTTGCAGGGCTTTGGCAGACGGAAGATGCTGTTGCACCCCACAGAAGTTGAGCACCTTGTAACATATCAAGTTGGGGCACTTCAGGCCTTTACATCTTCAAAAAAGCTCCATCATGTTAAACCTCATGGTGCACTCTATAACATGGCTGCTAAAGATTATGATCTTTCACTAGCAATCTGTCGCGCAATTAAGGCTGTTGATCCAGATCTTCCAATTTATGCTCTTGCAGGCAGTAAAACCGTTCAAGCTGCAGAAACAGTTGGAATACGTTGTGCACAAGAAGTGTTCGGAGATAGAAACTATCTGCCTGATGGTAACCTAGTACCGAGAAGTGAAGCAAATGCTGTTATTACTGACCCCGCAGAAGTTGCTGCCCATGTAATTGAGATGGTAAAAAATCAGTCAGTAACTGCAATTGATGGCTCAACCGTACCACTCCAGGCTGACTCTATCTGTGTCCATGGTGATAATGCGGCAGCATTGGCAATTGTTGCAAACCTCCGTGAGACATTGCAAAATAATAAAATTGCACTGCATGCCTTTTAAAGAAAACATAAAGAGAGACGGATTTGTAATATGATGAATAAACCAAAAGATTCTAACAATATCCCTGATTTAAACGGACCTAAAGCTTCACCCCGCAGCATTGCTATGGGCGCCGCATTCTTAATGGCTATGGCCGCCGTAGGTCCCGGATTCTTAACACAAACTGCAACATTTACTGGTCAAATGGGTGCCGACTTTGGCTTTGCAATTCTAATTTGTATTATTTTCGATATCATCGTCCAAATGAATGTTTGGCGGATCATTGTGGTCAGCGGCAAGAAAGCACAAGTGATTGCTAACGAAATCTTCCCTGGCCTTGGCTATGTACTTTCATTCCTTGTTGCTGTTGGGGGTCTTTTTTTCAATATTGGGAATGTTGGGGGCGCAGGTCTTGGCCTCAATGTACTTTTCGGGATCTCACCTGAAAATGGTGCCGTAATTGCTGGTGCACTTGCAATTATCATCTTCGTGGTCAAAAATGCTTTAACTGTTATGGATCGTACCGTTCAGGCTCTTGCTGTTGTTAAAGTTGCAATCTTACTTTATATTATTTTTATCATGGCTGTCCCTTACCAAGCGGCCGTTCACCATGCATTTTTACCTACAAAAATCGACTTCTATTCCATTGTTACAATCGTTGGGGGAACTGTTGGTGGTTATATTTCATTTTCAGGTGGTCATCGCTTAATTGAGGGTGGAATGAAGGGTAAGCAAAATATTAAATACGTTAATGAGGGTGCGTTGACAGGAATTGGAATTGCCTCCGTTATCCGTGTACTGCTCTTCTTGGCAGGCCTTGCTGTTGTCGTAACAGGCTACAAACTTGATCCCACCAACCCAGCAGCCTCAATTTTTAAATATGCTGCAGGTAACTTTGGCTACAAGTTCTTTGGCTTATTACTCTTTGCGGCTGGGATGACTTCAATCCTTGGTTCGACATTTACCTCAACTTCTTTCTTAGATTTTGCAGTTAAGTCAAAAAGTGGTTTGCAGAAGTCACGCAAAGTTCTAATAATCAGTTTCATTGTAATCTCAACTGTTATCTTCTATATTATCGGTAGCCCTGCAAAGGTCCTTGTTTTTGTTGGTGCGGCCAACGGATTTGTTCTTCCAATTGCACTAGCAATTCTCCTAATCGCCAGTGTTTCCAAGAAAATTATTGGTGACTATCACCACCCCAAATGGTTAATTATTTCTGGCTGGTTTGTTGTGGCTTTCATGGCGTTCGCAAGTATCAAGACAGTGATTGGATTGTTTTAAATAACTTAATGGCACTTTTAACACAAAAAGTGTGATATAAATCGGAAGAATTTAGAGTTAGACATTTTGACTCATGGAACATATTTACTCGCAATAAAAAAGAGATAGGTTCAAAAGCTAATTTTTGGCCTAATCTCTTTTTTAGTTTCACATATTATTTTATCTGTGGCAATACTTTCTGGATATCATTCTCAAATGCCTTAGGTTTTGTTTTTGGTGCAAAGCGCTGCAAAACTTTACCAGTTGGATCTATCAAAAACTTAGTAAAATTCCACTTAATGGAATTCCCTAATTCACCGGGTGCCTCTTTTTTCAGGTACTTGAATAATGGGGCAGTTTCCTTCCCATTCACAACAGTTAGTTCATGCATTGGAAATGACACTCCATATGTTGTTCGACATGCCTGTGCAGCATCTTGTCCATTAGCAAGCTCTTGCTTAAACTGGTTAGACGGGAAGCCCAAAATAACCAAACCATCATCTTTATACTTCTCATAAAGTTCCTCTAATTCTGCAAACTGTGGAGCTAAACCGCATTTTGTAGCTGTGTTGACAACTAACAGTGTCTTCCCTTTATACTTAGAAAGCGGATACTCTTTCCCATCTTCACGCGATACCTCAAAATCATAGATTGTAGCCATTCTTGTGTCATCTCCTTTAAGTACAAGTATAATCCCAAAGTTTTATTTTGATAAGATATTAGGCTGGCTCATTCAAGCTTCAGAACCATTTATTATCCTTAGCCATTTTAATTGCCTCAATCCTATTATGTACCCCTAACTTGCTGAAGATTGCAGATAAATAATTACGCACCGTTCCTTCTGATAAAAAGAGCTGTTGTGCTATCTGCTTCGTTGTAATTCCAGATTCAGCCACCGTCAGAACTTCCATTTCTCTTGTGCTAAGTGGATTGTTCTCTTCAGAAACCATATTAACTACAAGTTCTGGTGCAAAAATTGTTTTACCGGCTGACACCGCTCTGATTGCTGTTATAAGTTCTTCGCTCGGACTGTCTTTCAACAAGTATCCTGAGACATTTGCCAAGACAGCTTGTTCAAAATAAGCCTTTTGTGCAAATGTTGTCAGAATAATAACCTTCTCCTTTAATTTCTTTTCATTTACCCTCAATGCAACTTCTAAACCTGTCATCTTAGGCATTTCAATATCTAAAATTGCAACATCTGGTTTCAAAACTTGCAGGTCTTGCCAAGCTCTTGCTCCATTAACAGCATTGCCTATGACCATAAAGTCATCTTCCAAATCTAATAATTGTGTCAAAGCGCTATTTAACAAGCTTTGATCTTCTGCTAAATATATTTTAATCATCGTCTTCGTTCACCTTCATTTGTGTCAACACCACATGCGTCCCACGATAATCGTGATAGATTTCAAACTTTCCATTTGCTTGAATCATTCGTTCACGCATTCCTCTAATCCCATTGCCGCCAACCCTTACAAATTCCTTCCCAATTCCATCATCAATCACTTCAACCCTATAGGAGTCTTCATTGGCAGAAAAGATTAATTGAACCTGATGAGCCTTAGCGTGGTGCAAGATATTGCTGATTGCCTCAGTTAAAGTCTTTCCAAAACTTGCTTGAATTTGTGTCGGCCATTTAACTGCCTGTTCCTCTCCTGTGGTAAGCAATAAAAGGTTTGCTGTTGCAAGATTCTTACTTTGTTCTAAGAGAATTTCATTAAAGGATTGTTGATGCAGGTTATTAACGATTGAACGTACTAATTGCAGATTTTGGCGACTGGTCTGTTCAATATCATTTAATTCTGCAGCCACCTTATCTGGACTCTTAGTCAAGAGCTTTTTCGCCAATTCTGTCTTAATCGTAATCATCGAGAAACTTTGACCTAATGTATCATGGAGATCACGTGCAATTCGTTCACGTTCACCACGCTGAATAATCGTCTCAAGTCTACGATTTGTTTGATTTAACTGATGTTGTCTGAATGATGAGATTGCTAATGTATTGGAAATAATTGGAGAAACACAGGGAAAAAGTAACCCCATTGATGAACCATCCCTCCAAAACATCGGATATTTTACTTGAATTCTAGCCAAAGCAATTCCAACTATGACATAATAAGCCACTATAAAGTATTTTTGATATTTTCTTGGATAATGAACTAGTATCCAAGGTACTTGCCATGCAGGAAAAATAATCAAGTATAGATTAAAATTGAAAACTGCAAAGAGCCCTGTCACAAATAATTCGAGGGGAATTGTAAGATAACGATACTCCCTTACCTCATTAACTATGATATACAGCAGTAAAAATAGGCTTGCTAGTAAGAGCCAATATACATCTTTACTACTTTTAATTGGAATAAACTGAATTAATGTGTAAGGTAAATATATTAGCCAAACATATGAAATCCAATCTAATCTTTTAAGCTTATTAAAGCCATTAAGCTTCACTAATTCTTAGTCCCTTCTTTTGCTGTATCTTCACAACCAATCTTGTCAGACAACCCATCATCACTATCCACGTAATAATACCATAGATATCCTCTAAATCGAACTGGCTATGCAGCATTGCTTTTTCTAATAAATTATTCGCAAAATACGTCGGCATTACTTTGCCAATTCCTTGCAGCCAATCTGGCATAGTATTGATTGACCACCACAATCCACTAACTATCGCTAATGGAAAAGCAATCAAGTTGCTGGCAACGCTCAAAGTCTCTTGCGTTTTAAAGTAAGACATCAGTGTTCCCAATAAAATCATTGGAATCTGCCCAACTAGTACAATCAATAAAATCATAGCAGATTGTTTTAAGCTCAAATCAACATTGTTAACAAGTCTTGCTAGTAGACCCAAAACTATTACTGCACAAAGATTAAGCAACACCGTAATTGTATACACTGAAATATAATAATTCTTACTACCTGTTGGCGTCATTTGCAGAAATAAAACCAAGCCCTTATCACGATCTCTTTTTAAGATTGTTGATACCCCAAAAATTGCACCGATTACTCCACTGTAGATTGTCATACTACCCATATAGGTCATATAGAATTGATGCATCTCTGTCCCGCTTCCAACTACCATTACCTTCGTAAATAATAAATAAAAGCCTGCAGGCATCAGTAATGTGAAAAATAAAAATGATTTATTGCGAATTACCAATCTTAGCGCGTCAAATTTTAGCTGTCTCATGATGTTAATCATTTTATCGTTGCTCCTTATCTTTTGTCATCTGCAAAAATATTCTTTCCAATGACTCATGTTCAACCGTAATATTCGAAACATCTGGATACTTCAATAATAATTCCTTTAATGTACTGTCTCCATCAACTGTCTTGATTGCAACTTGACTGCTATTTCTTTCAACACTGATTACGCCCATTAATTCTGCAAAATTTGGTTTTTCAGATTCACTAGTAATAGTAATTGTTGTTTGTTTATGCCTATCTTGTAATTCTTTCAAAGTTCCTTGGAATATGAACTGTCCTTTTTGTAAAATAATTAATCGACTAGCAACTTGTTGAATTTCCTCCAAATAATGACTTGTAATAATCATTGTTTTCCCTTGTCGTTGGAGTTCTTTGATATGTTCCCAGAAAACATGCCTTGCTTGGGCGTCCATCCCAACGGTTGGCTCATCTAAAAAAAGCAAGTCGGGATTGCTTAACAATGCTTGCGCAAATGTGACTCTGCGCATCAGTCCACCTGATAACTCCTTTAAAAACTTGCGTCGCTGTTGTTCTAAGCCTAACTGCATTAATATTTGTTCGAGTGGGATAGCATTGCTATACTGCATTGCAACTTCTTCTAAGAATTCTTCAACTCTGACGCTAGATAATACTAAATCGCCTTGCAGCATTGACCCTATCTTTTGTTTAGCTATCAACGAACCCGGTTGCTTTCCAAAAACCTGAACATTGTTTTTACTTGGCAATAGGCCTAGTAGAATATTCAGTAAGGTGGTCTTTCCTGCACCATTTTCACCAATTAAACCAATAATTTCTCCTTCATTAATACTCAAATCTATTCCTTTTATAATTTCAGTTTCGCCATAACTAAAGCTCAAATTCTTAACACTTATAATCTGTTTCATCATGCACCCCCATGCAACATATCTTAAAACAAGACAGCAAAAATCCCCAGTCAGGATTGTAATTGACTGGGGATGACAAATGTCATAATTCGTTATAATTTTCAAAAAGATTTAACCATCAAAACAAACGGATAACTTCCTCCATTCGTTTCTTGTTCGTGATAATTCACAACTTTGAAGCCAATCTTTTGGTACAATTTTTGCGCACGTACATTAAACTTTGCAACATCAAATAAAATTTTTTCTGGAGTTTTTAAATGCAATACATACTTCAAGACTGCTCTCACAAATTCAAAGCCCTTTCCTTGACCCGTTAACTCTGGTGCCATTCCAAGACCAACCTCAACTACTTCTTGTCTATCAGTCTTCTCAACTACGAAAAAGCCAATTAACATCCCTGCTTGTGTAACCTGATAGTAACTATCACCACGTAGTTCTTTGTTCATCAATTCTTGATAGTCTTCTGGATCAGCTATCATATCATAAAACTCGTACTCATCTTGATAATGCCATTGTGCAACACTTACTGCACTCTTTTGAGTCATCTTCGCAATCACATAGTTCACCATTACTCACCTCAAAAGTGATTATAAACTTCACTTCAAAAATCAACAAGAAACCTATCTAATTATTGTGTAGCTAACTTCCGATACAAATCAACTAATTCCCCAGCTAAATCTCTAAAAGTAATTGCATTCATAATATGATCTTGTGCATGGACCATTAACAAGTTTACCTCTGCATGGTCACCATTAGCTTCAGCTGTTAACATCCCAGTCTGCACATTATGCGCCTGAGACATGAACTCATCTGCACTTTCCAGTTTTTTATCTGCCGTCTCAAAATCGCCGTCTTTAGCCGCCTTAATAGCCTCAAATGCTGCACCTTTAGCATTCCCGCCATTTATAATTAATCCCATAACTATCTCTTGCTGTTTTTCATCCATTTAGATCATCTCCGAAATTATAATTGTGCACCTTGTGATTCGATAACTTTTTTATACCAGTAGAATGAATCCTTTCGGCTTCTGTCCAGTGTGCCTTCAGCCTTGTCGTTCTTGTCAACATAGATAAAACCATAACGTTTATCCATCTGACCGCTTCCAGCAGAAACGAGATCGATACACCCCCATGGAGTATAGCCCATTAATTCAACACCATCTTTTTCAACCGCTAACTTCATCTGTTCAATATGCTTCTTTAAATAATCAATTCGATATTGATCATGGATTGAACCATCCGATTCAACTTTGTCAATTGCACCTAAACCATTTTCAACAATGAATTGGGGTAAATGATAGCGGTCGTTCATCCAATTCATTACATACCGTAAACCTTCAGGATCAATCTGCCAACCCCAGTCTGATGCAGGAAGATACTCATTGCGCACAAGATCCTCCATCTCATCGTAACTATAAACTGAATTAGCATCCCCATGAGCTGAAACAGTAAATGACATATAATAACTAAACCCTAAATAATCAACTGTTCCTGCTTGAAGGACATCAAGATCTTCCAGTGTACGATCAATCTTCAAATGGTGTTCTGCCTGATATTTTAATAACCATTCAGGATACTTGCCAAGTACTTGCAAGTCACCCAGCCAGTAACGCCATTGCATTGCACGTTGTGCCTTGAGGATGTCCTTCGGATCAGAAGTTGCCGGATAAAGCGGAACCATTGAAATCATTGCACCAATCTCAAAATTAGGATTAATCTTATGCCCTATCTGAACCGCCAAGGCACTCGCAACTGCTTCATAATGTGCTGCTTGAAACATCGCCTCTTCCACATTTTCTCCATCCTTTGGTATAATTCCTGAATTAGTAAAGATTGAAAAAACACGCTTATAATCTGTTTGGTTATTGATCTCATTGAATGTCATCCAATACTTAACCTTGTTTTTGTAGCGTTCAAAAACAACAGTTGCAAAATTCACAAAATAATCAATTACTTTGCGGTTACGCCATCCACCATATTCTGTTACCAAGTAATATGGCATCTCAAAATGAGAAAGTGTGATTACAGGTTCTATCCCATATTTGAGACATTCATCAAATAAGTCATCATAGAACTTCAGCCCTTCCTCGTTTGGTGCCACTTCATCACCCTTGGGGAAGATTCTTGTCCAAGCAATTGATGTTCTAAAACACTTGAATCCCATTTCAGCAAAGAGCTTGATGTCTGTCTTGTACTGATGATAAAAATCAATCGCATCATGATTGGGATAATATTCTCCGGCAATTACGCCCTCTGTAATCTTCCTTTCGATTCCATTAGCTCCGTTGGTCATCACATCTGCAACGCTAACACCCTTGTTGCCTGCTTGCCAACCACCTTCCAGTTGATGTGCGGCTACTGCACCACCCCATAAGAAATCCTGCGGTAATTTGTAATTATTTTCTTTACCCACTTTATATCACTCCTTAAATAATTATATTCACTATAATCAGTGTAACTGAAAGCGTTTAAAATTTGCTGAAGATCTGCTCTTTTGCATCAACATTCTTAAATTGTTACTTGTTTTATTTTTTGAAGAATGTTTCAGTAACATGCTTTTTTAATTTATCAATCTACACCAAATTGTTAAGCAAGTTTGAAAAACAAAGAGCTCTCCGAAGAAAGCCCTCTATGATCCTCTACCAACCTAATTTCCATTCGACAAGAGCAATCATGTTTTATATTCTTAGTCCATTGATTCTCAACTAACTACTAATGCTTCTCTGCTGTCTGTTCCTGTTCTTGTTTCAATAAGGATCGATCGTAGAGCTTGATAAATGGATACCATACAACAAACGCAACTGACGCACAAATAATTGCAAGGATTGCACCTTTCCAGCTTGCAGTCGCAATAAATCCACCTAATCCGATTGGTGTCGGCCATGGCTGTTGGGCAATAATTTTATCTACCAAATGTGTGGTAACTGCAAAGTACCCAACTGCACCAGAAGCCAACGGTGCAAAAACGAACGGAATAAATAGCTGTACATTATAGACAATCGGTAAACCAAAAAGTAAGGGTTCATTAATATTAAAGAACGCAGGTACTATCTCTGCTTTTCCAATTTCTTGTAATTGAACTGACCTTGCTCTAGCAACCATCCAGATTGTCATTCCTAAAGTTGCTCCAGAGCCACCGATAATAACAAAGGCATTCAACGGATCACCAGCAAAGAAGTGATCTGCTCCCAATTTATTAGATGCCATATTCGCTAAGACAATCGGAGTATAAAATGAACTCATAATTGTTGCACCATGAATCCCAAACCACCAGAGAAAATGGATCAAGAAAATAATGATCAAAAATCCCCACCATGTATCTGCAATATCACTAATAAATGAAAATGGAATATAAAGAATTTTGAAAATATCTGTCCCGGCAAAAACAAGCAACATATTGAGTATCGAAACAGCAATTGCAACACAGAATCCAGGAATCAAAGAGCTGAATGAATTAGCAACGCCAGCTGGAACTGCAGGTGGCATCTTGATTGACCAATTATGTTTGACAGTAAAAGATAAATCTGTACTGTTAACCAACCTACAACTAACCCTGTAAAAATCCCAACAGCAGCTATTCTAGTAACCCCTGAAGATGCTGAAACCGCATACCCACCGCCAATAACATTTGACTTACTAAGAGATTGTACAAATTCAATAGAGCCACCCTTCCACACCAATTGTGGAACAGTGATGAACATCGCCATAAAAAACATGAATAGGCTGTTAAGCGGATTCAGATTAAGATGTTCTTCCTCTTGATAAATCTTGGTATAACTATAAGTGAATGTCCCTGCAAAAATTAGTGCTAAAATTCCCATGGTTGCATTATAAACAACCTGAAATAGATTCGTAAAATGTCCTATTGTGTTAGCATAGAGAGTAGCAAAGCCTGGTATTGGAAATGCTTGCGGTAAAATTTGTAAAATTAAAAACACAGCACCAATAATTGAAAATGCAATAACACTATAACCCGCCTCCATAATCGCTCGTACGAACCGCGAGCCAGCAAATTTACCAGCCTTCTCGGTTACATTTTCTTTAAAAGAATCAGAGATTTTCATTAGATCAACGCCTCTTTTCACGAATTTTGTTTATTCTCAATATAATTTGTGATTTATAATAAACACTAATTAATCATTACTCTTTTTTCTCTGTGCCATGCTTTTTTTGGAAACCAATTACATTCTGTCAAATCAATTTCGAGTTCTGCCGTTTGCACCAGAATAAACATACATAAACCTGCAACATAATATAATTATTTTTATTTCTTCAATCCATATAAGGTTCCCTCCCAACTAGTTCTGTAATCTAGTACGTTTTGTTACACCCTCCTTGCCTTTATTTACTATCTTCATTTTATCGAAAAATTTTAACTGTTTCTAGCTTTTAAAGAAAGCGGTTACACTATACAGATAATGTAACACTTACTGTTTTTCTAACTTTTAAATGTTATTATATATTTATTGTGTAATACACTTGTTACTCACTTTAGAGAGGTGGTTAGTTCTAAAATGATTGATTTAAATAACTTTACCCCAACAGAAATTTTGATCTATAATTACCTGATTTCCCATCCCGATAAGGCACTTAGTCTGAGTATTCGTCAATTAGGCAGTGCCATCCATGTGTCCTCTGCTTCTATTATTAGATGTATTAAAAAAATGGGTTACGATAGTTTTCAAGAATTTAAGTTTAATTTAAAACAACAACAAATCATCTTGCAAAACCAAAAGTTAGCAGTAGATTATGATACTGAAATCGTTGACTCAGCAAGCACATTTTTTAATCGTCCTCTTCTTCAGCAATATTCGCATGAATTAGCAGCTTTTAAAAATTTAACTTCAAATACAAATAATGTCCTTTTTTTTGGAATTGGGACATCTGGTGTCCTTGCCCAGTATGGTGCCCGTCAATTCTCTAATCTGGGAATCAACTCCATTTATAACGTCGATCCCTTTTACCCTTTGCCACAACAAATTCACAATGATACTACTCAAATTGCTATTATACTTTCAGTTAGTGGTGAAACACCTGAAATTGTCAACCGAGCTATTAGTCTAAAGGCCGACAACTTCCACATTGTATCCATTACCAACAATAACTTTTGCACCTTAGCAAAAGTTTCTGAAATCAATTTTTCATATAACGTCAGCCCTGAAATCATTAAAAAGGACTTAAATATTACCACTCAAATTCCAGTAATTTTCATCCTAGAAGCTTTAGCAAGAAATATTGGACACGGTTTATAATTACAGACAAAAAAATTCTGTTAGCAGTCAGCAAAAGCTGCGTACTATCAGAATTCTTTTAGATTATTTATAACAATAAGCATCAAACTCATAAGAAACTATTTATCAGTAATACCTTTAACTGCCATCATTCCAGCAATTCGACCAAATGTGAAAATATCCGTTAGTGAATTACCCCCTAGTCGATTCCCAGCATGAATTCCGCCGGCAACTTCTCCAGCTGCATACAGGTTGTCAATTATCACACCATCTTTATTCAGCACATGAGTATTACTATCAATTTTCAAGCCGCCCATTGTATGGTGCATTGCAGGTTTTCGTGGTGTTGCATAAAAAGGAGCAACCTGTACTTTCAAGTCAAAGACTTCCTTGCCAAATTCTGGATCATTCCCCATATCTGCGTATGAATTATATTTAGTAATTGTGTCAACAAAAGTATCTGGATCAATTCCAATTTGCTGTGCTAATTCGGCTAATGAATCTGCTCTATATAATGTACCTGCAGCGACTTGTTCATCAATCTTTTGCTGACTTGTATTGTATGCCGTCTCTTTAATCTTGTCATCCGCAATTAAATAAAACAAGCTTCCATTGTCAATAGCCGCCTGCGTTAAGACATCTCGGCTTTCATATTCATCAACAAAGCGTTCGCCTTCTTTATTAACCATTACATAGTTAGCTGGTGGAACCTGCAATCCAGTAAATAATTCACCTGTTACAGGATCTGAAACAGGCATCATCTGCGTAAAGCCCATTCCAACTAATGCCGCATTAACACTTTCCCCCAGTTTAATCCCATCACCTGTAATTGCAGGTGAATTGGAAGTAGCAATCGCATCATCGATTTTTGTCCAATAAGTGTTATATTTTTGAATCATCTTTGTATTTGCGCCAAAACCGCCAGAAGCCAGCACCACACTCTTGGCATGAATAACCACACGTCGCCCTTCAGCATTACGTCCAATTACACCTTTGATTGTTCCTTCTTCTATCAATAACTCTTGCACTGGAACATCTGTCAAAATCTTGCCGCCTTGATTATTAATAAAGTCTTGCAAAGCAGAAATATAAGCATAACCTTGGTTCTTTAATGGTTTATGCCCCCGGCGCCATTTTGCTCCAACGGGCATTGAGACCTCATTAGGATCGAACTCAACTCCGATATTTTCAAGCCATTTGACTGATTCCAATGCCTTATTGGTTAGTATTTTCACCAGCTCGTATTGTCCATGAATCTCATTTCCGTTTAAATCAGTCCGTTTTCCACCAAGGTATGTCTGAATTCGGTGCCACAAAATACTATCGAATAATTTATTATTACCGTTCTGTAGATAGTCTTTAATTTGTTTTCTCAGGTCTTTAAAATCATTCCTGTACTCTTCATCAATTTGATTCTCATCTTGGGACAAGACTTCCTCTAAGGTTGCTGCCTCGCCAGAAAGTGCATCAAATGTTCCTTGCCACTCTGGATCTGCCGCGTTCATTGGTCCCCCAGTGCGAATAGTATTTCCACCTATTGAAGGAAACTTCTCCACAACTACCACTTGCCGCTCAGCTTTCAAGACACATGCCGCAGCGCTTAGTCCTGCACCACCCCCACCAACCACAACAACATCTGTTGTTAATTCAAGCGGATCTTGCTCCATCGCTTTTTGAGGCTTTGGTCGTCTTTTCAGAACTGCTGCATCTCCACCGGCTAAATCAATAGCTTCTGCCACTCCATCAATCACGCCATGACTTGTAACCGATGCACCTGATACAACATCAATATTCAATGTCTGCGCACTAACAATCTGCTCTGGAATTCTTTTAAATACAGTATCCGCAATTCCTTTTGTTTCATTCTTTGTATCAATTTCAATCTTTTCGATTCTTTTTTCTGATACAGTAATTGTCATTGGCAACTTACCATTATGGCCAATTGCACTGACTTGATACTCTCCTGGTTCAAAATGAACCTCTTCAGAAGCATTTAAGAACTCGGCTGCTTGAATAAAATGTAGAAAGTTTTTGAAACATGACTGTAAGAACTTGATAGTTGACGTATCTTTTAAATTATTCTGTTCATCAAACGTTGAAGCAGAACTACCAAGTAGAAATTCATTGCCGGGCAATACTAACGCATCAACTCCGGGAGCATCTAGAATCTGTCGCAAGTGTAATTGTGCGCTTGATGACCCTTGTACTCTAATTGAAGTTCCAATTATCATAACTGGCTTGTTATTAAATGGATGCTCTTTGAAAGACATCCACTCAATAAAACTATTCAATGCAGAGGGAATTGAACGATTATGTTCTGAAGTTGAAATAATCACACCATCTGCCTCAGCCATTGTTCGGCTAATATCCTGAACAAGCTTACTTGTCCCAATCTCAATTGATTCATTGAATAGTGGTAATTGTCGAATATCAATAATTTCAATCTCAGCGAGACTACTAAATTCTTTTTTAATAAAATTCAACAATAATGTCGTTGCCGAATCATCAACGTTTGTTCCGCTAATTCCAATTAATTTCATTATAATTTCCTCCTATAGTCTCTATCATCGATTCTTAGCAACAAATTGCATGAAATCCCCAAAATACCTGTCTAGTTCTTCTTTTTTTGCAACATCTGTTAATTCGCCTTCATCGGTAAATGCTTGCAGCGATCCACCTAACAAGTATTCTCTACCAGGCATTAATAATCCACTTAACTCAGGTGCATTCAATATTTGCCGCAAATGAGATTGTGCTCTTGAAGTTCCAAGTACCCCATAGGAAGCGCCCGTAATCATAACAGGCTTATCTCTAAGTGGCTGTGTGGTATACGCGAACCATTCCAGCAAACTTGCTAAAGCCGCAGGAATCGTATGATCATACTCAGGGGTACTAATGATCACACCGTCTGCCTCAACTATTTTTTGCGATAGCCGAGCGATTATTTCTGGCGCTGTTTGAGAGACAGGCTTATCAAAAAACGGTAAATTTGTTAATTCGTAAATCTCAATTGTTGCTTGTGTAGAAAAATTTCTCTTCATATACTGCAGAAGTTTTCGATTCGTCGACTCAACTGCTCCTGTCCCGACAATTCCAATTAAATTTATCATTTTAAATAACTCCTTCTAATCATGTGATTTTATTTTCAATAATGTCGATATGACTACTAGAAAGGGATTGAGCCAAAAGTTAAATTTTGCCTTCGCCTCTCTATTTATTCCGTATAAACGTGTTCTATAAGTCAAAGTCCTCCGTCTAGCTTCGAATTACTAATAGTAGAATTCCTGCTATGCCAGTAATTTCGAGTTAGTATTTAAATTTTATCGTCTTATGTCACACTCAACCTCTTTACTAATTCATAGGAATTAAAAGTATACTTAAGGTCTATAATTAAGTATACTGACGTTAGTATATTTTGTGAAATTTTTATTTAATTATTGGCTGATAACTAATTTGCTATCGAAAGAAGGAATCATTTTGTTTTCAAAGAATCCATCATTGATGCTCCAATACCTAGACGTACTTCTAAAGCACAGTAACTTTACCAAAGCTGCTAAAGATCTCTACATCTCACAACCCTACTTAACCCAGATTATTAAACAAATTGAACAAGAATTAGGTGTTCCCATTATTGATCGTCAAAGTCAGCGACTTAAACTCAGCGAGGCTGGAAAAATATACTATCACTATCTTGAAAAACAAAATACTGCAAATGCGATGCTGACTCAAGAGTTATCCCAATATACTCATCCTGATAAAACTATAATCAAATTAGGTGTACTCCAAAGCCTAGGAAGTTTTTTACTTCCACTTTTCCTGCCTAAGTACTTGCAAGAACATCCTTCCGTTCATCTAATTTTAGTTGAAGATGTTCCCACAGTTAGCGAAAAACTCGCTATTAATGGTGAAATTGATTTTTTTATCGGGCAAAATCCGGAAACAATTGCACCTCCATTGCGACTAGAAACTGCAAAAGCAGAAAATTATTATGCGATAATTCCTTCTACCTCACCTTTCTTTGAAGAAAAAAAACAGCAGCTCGCAATTGGGTCAATCCCAATCAAGACGCTGCTAAGTTCACCACTAGTTTTAAGTTCACCTGGATCTGCTATTCGTAATCAAGTTGATTCACTTTTTAACAAGTACAAAATCAAGCCCCAAATAATTATTGAAAGTCAAAATATTATAACTGCTGTCGAATTGGCTACACATGGACTTGGGCTGACGCTTGTACCTACGAGCATTATTAATAAGCTGACCCCTGGTGCATATAATCTTTATCCCTTATCAAGTGACTTAATAAATTTAAACTATTTTATTGCTATGAATCGTACAAAAACTCTCGGTCCCTATGAAAACGAGCTTGTTGAATCATTTTTAACAATCGGAAAATAATAATTCAATCAGGTATCTTATCACTGTCCTAAAAACTGCTTTATTCTGTTAAATAAAAGCCATCCTAGATATTCATATTTATTTTAGATATTTAAGGGATTCTGTAATCATACTATTATTATTTTTAAAATCTTTTGTTTTTGTGTCGGATACTATATACAATTGTCGCGGTAACCAAAACTGCTGCACCAACTATCACTGAAACACGCGTATCTGGATTAATAAACATGAAGAAAACAATCACAATAAGCATCAATAATGCAAAATAATTTGAATATGGATATAGTGGTAATTTAAAAGGGTGCTCCATCATCAATTGCGGGTTATTCTTGCGAAAGCGAAGTTCTGCTAGTAGAATCACAAACCATGGTACCATCCCGGGGAGAACCGAGGAACTAAAGACAATCACAAACATATCAGAGGTTGACTTACTATATGCGCTTGCAATAATATCAACAACAAATCCAATTAAGATACCACTAGAAATCCCAATAATCGCAACATTTGGTACAATCCGCTTAGATAAACGTCCAAATATTTTAGGTGCATCTCCTTCGTGTGCCAATTTAAAAAGCATTCGACTCGAAGAATAAATTCCTGAATTTGCACCTGACAATGCCGCGGTCAACACTACGAAGTTAATAATCGAAGCTGCAGCTGTAATCCCAACTTTAGCAAATGTCGAGACAAAAGGTGAACCAACTGAACTTAGTTGATTCCACGGATAGATTGTCACAATCACAAAAATTGCGCCTACATAAAAAATCAAAATTCTAAATAAAACAGATTTGACTGATTTAACAATTGCTTTTTGCGGATTTGCCACCTCGCCAGCCGAGATACCTAGTAACTCAATGCCTTGATAAGAACCAACAATAATTGACATTGAGAAGAAGAAACCTGTAAAGCCCCCTGTGAAGAAACCACCATGACTCCACAAATTACTGAGACCAACAGGATGACCATGATTACCAAAACCAAAGAAAATTATCATGAAGCCCAAGATAATCATCATGATAATTGTAATTACCTTAATCATTGCAAACCAAAATTCTAGTGAACCGTATGCTTTAGCACTGGTCAGATTGGCTAACAACAAAAAAGTAATAATAATAATTCCCGCGAAGAATGGATTAATATTCGGCCACCAGTACTTTAAGTATTCAGTCGCAGCGACAACTTCTGACATTCCCACAACTATGTATTCAAAGACATTTGCCCATTTAGCAAGATATCCTGCCAATGGGTGCACATATTCCGCTGCATAGTCTGCGAATGAGCCAGTCCCCGGATTAATATAAATCATCTCACCTAAAGCACGCATTACTATGTATAATACCAGGCCCACAAACATGTACGCCAATAAAACTGATGGTCCAGTCCATTTAATTGTTGACGTTGCACCCATGAACAGTCCAACTCCAATTGCCCCACCAAGAGAAATCATTTCCATTTGTCCAGCAGTCATGGAGCGTTTTAGATCAGGTGCTCCATTTGATTCTTGTTTCATTATTTTCCCTCCAAAAAAGGCTGTGACAAAATGATTGTAGTATCACAGCCGCTATCTATATACAATGAAAGTTAAATCAATAAATTTTGCTCTCATCATTAATGTTTATTCTATTTACACATCGCAACACGAATAATTATAGATAACTTAAGCGGTCAACGCAACTTTTGGGAGAAAATCAGATTGTAAACTTTTAATTTACTTTTCTCTAATAAACCGTATTATTTAACTTTTTATTTTTTAAAAACTTGTTGGATGTAAAAATTTAAATTTATTCTTCTTTTCAAATATCTTTGCGATTTGAAGCAATAAGTTTTCTTGCCCTTTGCCAGTCTCAAATTGAATTCCAAGAGGTAATCCCTCTGCCGTGACATGTGTAGGCAGACTTATCGCCGGATTACCAGTTAAGTTTGCTTGTTGTGTAAATGGTGAACACGTCAATGCAGGTAGCCATTGATCCCAAATCAATTGCCTTTGTTCGTTGGGTTCCAACTCTTCTATATGTTTCATTTTAAACAAATTATCATCACTGACTAATTTATCCGTTATTCGCGGTGCCGCATAAGCAGTTGTTGGCGTTAAAATTACTGGATATTTTTCATGTAACCGTGCCATTTGGTAGGCAGCTTCATCCCAATTATTTAAAGCCTTACTGTATTCAGCGGCCGAAAGATTTTTACCTGTTTGATATAATGCCCATGTGAGTAACTCCATATCATTTGAAGTTAAAGTTCGCTTCATAGCTTGCTGAATTGAATCAAGAGTCGCTACCATTTCTCCTTCATTCATTGTATAGTAAGAATGCATTAATTGAATTCCATCAGTCGGTAAAATAATTTCTTTTGTGTTAAATCCTTGATCATTTAAAAACGAAACAGCATTTTCCACTGCCTTAATTGCTTCTTCATCAACCCGTGTCCCAATTGGTGACTTGGTAGTATAGCCAATCGTGATATTACTAATTCTTGAGTTAACGCTATTTAAAAATCCCCGCGTATTCAATGGTACTTGAAAAACACCTGCTGGTTGAACAGTCTGCAAAGAATCAAGCAAAGCAGCTGTATCATCAACACTTCTCGTCAAGGCAAAATTAACGGATGCACCTTGCCACGAACGCCAATCAGTCGGTCCGACTGGAATTCGCCCACGGGTTGGCTTTAAGCCAATCACCCCAGACCAAGAAGCGGGTATCCTAATGGAACCTCCACCATCATTTCCTGCTGCAATTGGCAGTATTCCATCTGCCAATACTGCACCTGCACCTCCGGATGAACCTCCTGCGTAATAATCTAAATTCCATGGATTATAGGTTACCCCTTTAATCTTAGAATCTGTAATATTTTTCAATCCAAACTCTGGAAAATTAGTTTGTCCGATGACAATAAAGCCCTCGCGTTGCAATGCTTTAACATAATTATTTGTTAATTGAGCTCTCGCATCTTTGAACATTTTGTTTCCATAAGTCTCAGGTTCACCTGCAAGTGACTGGCCCAATCCCTTAAGTAAGATTGGAACCCCTAAAAAGGGCTGGCCTTTATCTTCTAACTGGCTGGCCTCTTTTAAGGCTAACTCCCGTCTTGTTGAGATTACCGCATTTAATTTAGAATTATCCTTCGCTATTTTACCTAGTGCTATTTCAACTAATTCAGCGGAACTGATTTTCCTTTTTCGAACTAACTTAGCCAGTTCTAATGCCGGTTTTAACAGTAATTCTTGTTCATCATTACTCATTTTAGCTCTCCTTAAAAATCTTAGTTACTATCTATATTCGACTTTAAATTCAATAAATGATGAAATAAATAAAAGATAATCACCCCAAATACCACTAGCAAAACGAATGCGCGTGTACTGCCCGCACTAATATTTTGCGCGCGTGTGTACCCCGTCTGATTAACTGAATCCATTATCAATGCTAACACCGTAGTACCAATTGCACCTGTGACTTGCTGACCAGTATTATAAAGTGCATTTGCATCACTGCGAAACTTCTTATCAATGTGTTCTAGACCATAAGCTACCGAATTTCCAAAAGCCATCGAGCGGCCGACTGCAAAAATCATATATGCTAAGGTAATTCCCCAAATGCCTAATTGCGTGCCCCCAACTGTGAGTCCCACAAGTGAAAGTGTAAATAAGATATCACCTATGTATAATGGCAATTTGCCACCCAAGTGATCGAGCATCCACCCATAAATTGGTTGACCAAAGCAATTCAAAATGCTGCCCGGTAAAAGAATTAATCCTCCAATTAATGATGTTGCCTGAAACACCTCTTGTACATAATTGGGTAATAAGAAATTAATTCCAACATTTGAAAACTGCAACATAATATATGGTAGAAAGCTGAACAAAAAAGCTTTTTCCTTAAAGACTGATAACGAGAACAATGCTTTAGTTGCCTTACTTGAAAGTCTAACAAATATTCCTGTTAAAATTACGCTTGTTATTAATAAGACCGCAAAAGTAATATACAAATGCGAGCCAAGGTCGTTTAATCCAATGATTAAGCAAATTAAGGCCATTCCCAAAATTAAAAACCTTGTCCAATCAAATGTGTACTTTCCTTCAATTGGTGCATACTGTCTAATTCTTTTAGTCCCCATTACCAATAAAATAAGAGCTAATGGCAGAGTTGCCCAAAATATTACACGCCAGCTCGCAAAAGCCACAACTGCCCCACCAAAAGTTGGTCCTAGAGCCGGTGCAACCAAGATAATCAGATTTGCTAAGCCAATATATGTTCCTAACTTGATAGGTGAAACAACATCAAGAATAATGTTGACCATCAATGGTGTACAAATTCCCACACAACCTGCTTGAATCATTCGGCCTATCAATAACATCCAAAAATTAAACGCACTCCCGCAAATAATATCTCCTAAACTAAAAAGAATGACAGCGATAATAAATAGTTGCCGATTTGTAAATCTCCTCTTCATATAGGCAGAGGTCAACATGACCAATGCGGCCATTAATAAATATCCCGACGTTACCCATTGAACCGTGCTCAACGACTCATTAAATTCGCTCATTAAAGCAGGAAATGTAACATTCATCGATGTCTCCGTCAATACCCCCATGAATGACATTAGCGCAACGATCGCAACAACGAACATCGGTTTTTCTTGCTTTATTGCTGGTGCTTGCATTTCAATTCTCCCTTTGATGATTTATATTGGTATCAAGCTGGTTAATTGGACGTACACAACTTAATGTAACCGTGATAATTATACGGCAAAAATATGAAATGCGGAAAAATAAATTCCATCTTTAAAATTTTTTGCATTATTAAATATATCATCTAATTATGGTACTATCTTGGTTGTGCTATGATAGAGTTCATATAAAAGAGCTATTTATACTTAAAAAACCGTCGATCCATGGGAGGAAATATCAAATGCTACTAGCGGATGTTCTATTAATAATTGACTTTCAAAATGGTGTCTGTAAAGGTTCAACACCTGTCGCTGATCTAAGAAATTGTATAAGTAAAATCAACAAAAGAATTGAAATGTATCGACAATCTGAAAAACCAATTATCTTTGTTCAACACAATGATAATGAGCTAGTGAAAGAGCAATGGAACTGGTCAATTATAGATGAAATAAATACCAAAGATAATGATTATTACGTCCAAAAAACGCATGCTAATTCTTTTTTCAAGACAAACTTAAAAACAATTTTGGATGAAAATAATGTCGCTGCAATAGAAATCTGCGGTGCGCAAACAGAATATTGTGTGGATACGACCATTAAAATGGCTCATGGTTTAGGATATAAGCTGCAAATGGTTCGTGGTACTGCCACCACCATTGCTAATGATTACATGGATGCAAAAACAACCAATTCATTTTACGAAAATATCTGGAATCATAGATTTTTAGAGTTCGTATAATTTCAGTTTTCTATCCCTCTATCGTTTATAAGTTTATTATTTCTTACGACAAAAAAAGACCTCCTACTGTTCTAAAGAGATCTCTTTTTGTTATACATTATGATAATCCATTATTTAGCCTATCAAATTCTTTTTTTGCTTTGTAACCATCAGAAAGAATAAATAGGCAAGGCATGCAAAACCGCCAAATAAGAAGAAAGGAAATTTAGGATTCAACTGATAAACGAATGATCCTAATAGCGGTGAAACAATTCCCGCAATACCTTGAATCATCGCAACAGTTCCAGCTACTGCACCCTGCTGACTTTCAGAAACAGCTAAGGAACAGCCCGCAGATAATGAACTCATGCCTAAGCCTGCACCCGCACCAATAAGAATATAACTAACAAAAATTAAATAATATGCACTCGTTATAGTTGCAAGAAGCAAACCAACAATTATCAGTGGTATTCCCACCATCATCATCGTCTTGGCTGTCCACTGTAATACTTTCATTTGAAGGACCTGAACAAGCATTAAAGCAATCCCAAGTACAAAAAATAATAGCGCTGCGGTTTGTGCACTTTGGGTAACCGTTTGCTTAAAGCTATCATGTAAATATAGTGAGGTAATCAACTGTAGTACAACAACTACTAGCATAACTGCACATCCTGCTAACAACCATGCTGCCAATTCCAATGAAAAGAAACTCCTTTTTGATTTTGTTTGCTGTAATGTATTCGTTAATGTTTTTTCAGGAGACTTTATTTTCTGTTGTCGTGGTAAACCGACTACCATTACAAGTGAAAAGATTAATAATCCTACAATAGTTAAGTAAAAGGGTGTATATAAATTACCAATTGTGGAAACAGCACCACCAATAATTGGTCCTAATACCATTGCAAGTCCAGTTGCAAATCCAAGAGAAGCCATGTCTTTAGAGCGATCTTGTGGTGAAGAGATGTCAGCCATATATGCACTGGCAGCTGTAGGAGTAGTTGTCATGAATATTCCTAACAAAAATCTCGTTCCCATTAGACTATAAACCAGTACATTGACCGCTTTGCCAGTCGAAATCGATAAATGAAAGAGAACAACATAGAGTATAAAAAAGATAGACATTCCTAATAATCCACTAATAATAACCATCCGACGGCCTAATTTATCACTGATTTTCCCCCAAACCGGGGCGAATAAAAGCATTGCGAAGGCTCCACATGAAATCATTACACCAATTTGGCTAGGAATCATGTGCGCTTTGGTAGAAATTGCGGATAAGATCGGCATAGTTACGTATATTCCTAAATACGATACTAGTGTTGCTAAAAAAAGTTTGTTCTTCATAGTTAATTCCTCTCATGCTAATATTTTTATCACCAATTAACATTCTATATACTATAGGTCTCTTTCTCTGCTCCACAAAGACAGGACTGCCCCTAAAAAATACTTAACTATTTCACTGATGTAGTTTTGCTGTAATATTAATTAAGCCAAATAAAAAACTAACACTTGGAAAACACAATACGTTCCATGGTTAGTTTTTCTTTCAGACACCCTAATAAATTTCCTGTTCTTCCTTAATATCGATTCAAACTGCGATATTTAGTAGGTGTCATCATCATCTTTTTCTTAAACATTGCAGTAAATTTACTTGGATTCGTGTATCCTACTTCGTTTGCAATTCGTGCCACATAAAAATTTGTTTTCTTAAGTAATTCACAAGCCTTTTCAATTCGCTTTTCTCTTAAATAAGCATGAATTGATGCTCCATAAAAATCACGATACCCCTTTTTCATTGAAGTGGTGGAAATTTCAAATTTGTGAGAGAGCATTTCTAAACTAAGTTGTTTTGTAAAATTCTGATCTAGATATTGTCGCAAGCGACGAATTTTATCCATTATTCCTGCAGAAAAGGTTTCTTTAGGATGATTATTCTTTGCTATTGTTTTGGAGGAAAGATAAATCAACAATTCGGCAACTTTCAAACGCAGATAAGTTATTGAACGCTTCAAAGTAGGCGTGCGAAGATCCTCAAAAAGTCTTTCAATAAAATCCGTCTTTAAAAAAACATGATCTCCATTTTTACGATAATTATCGCTAATTATATTTAAATTGAATTTTTCTCCAGTCATCTGCATGAGTGTTTCTTCTTTTGCCTTTTTGTTGATTATAATTGTTACCCCACTGTATTGGTGAGATGGGAAAAAATATCTCATATTTTGTTTTTCACGCCAATCAAGTTTTAAAAATCCGGGTTCAAAGAAAACATTATACTTATCCACGACAGCGTAATCAACATGTCCCTTGTAACAATAATCTAGACGCAAGCTGCCCTTAGCAATCCTTAATGGTGACTCGAATTTAGTAAAATTATAGTGGTGAAAAAAAATTGAAACTCCTTCAAAAAGAGTAAGATAATCTGTTTGTACCACATCTTCTTTATTAACAAGTGACAGTATTTTGGTCTCTTCTTGTTTATCTTTCTTCCATCCTATTTGTTTTTTCATTTATCGTCACCAACCTTTTATAACCTGCATTCTTTATAGCTGCCATTTTTTGGCTTTTTCTTTGATTTCGACAAAGTCACGATAAATACCCGGTTGCTCCATTAATTGCTTGTGCTTTCCTTTTTGGACTATCTTCCCTGCATCTAAAACCACAATCTGATCCGCATTTTGAATAGTCGCCAAACGATGAGCAATCGTTATGATTGTTTTATGCGTAACCAACGAAGTGATAGCACATTGCAAAGCCTGTTCATTTTCGGGATCAATACTAGCCATTGCTTCATCTAAAATAATGATTGGTGCATCTTTTAAAATCGCTCTAGCTATAGATAATCGCTGCTTTTGCCCTCCTGATAAGGAATTACCACCTTCATCAAGTACTGTGTCATATTGTTGTGGTAGTTGCATAATAAAATCATGACAACATGCTTTTTTACTTGCATCTATGATTTCAGCCATTGTTGCATTCTTTTTACCAAACAAGAGGTTGTTCTTAATAGTATCATGAAACAAGTACGGTTTTTGAAAAACAATACTAATGTTTTTTATTAAACTACTGTATGAGAATTCTTTTACTTCATGTCCTCCTATGAAGATTTGTCCTTCGTCACAGTCATAGAAACGTGCAATCATTTTACAAAGCGTACTTTTCCCGCTACCTGAAGGCCCAATAATTGCTGTAGTTTTATTTTCTGGGATAGTAAGCGAAACATCATGCAATACTTTGGGTCTATCTTTTTCATATCCAAAAGTAACATGCTTGAATTCAATTTCAAAATTTGTGAGTTCCACATCTGAGCCTTCTGTATCAAGTAGCGGCATTTTTTCTAATTGTTGTAGGTGATGCAGATTATTATCAATTGCGCCTAAAATATGAGTAGCATCCGTCATTTCCTTGATACTGTTGAAAAGGATGAACGAGAAAAACATTAGTGTCACAAAAAAATCCAATGATAATTGACCGCTTTGCTGATTAGCTATACAAATTGCCATAACAACAACCGTCGCAGTATCTAAAAGCAACAATAACAAGCAATTTAAAAAAACAAACTTTGTCTGAATCTTTAACCGAATCTGCTTGCTTTGTTTAAAAACAGACTTCAAACTATCCAAAACTGTACTTTCTTGTCCATATGTTTTAGCAACATTGATTCCTTTAACGAATTCGACTACACTATTTGACATTCCTATCTGAACTTGATCGGCTATCTGTGAATTTTCTCGACTTCTTCTATTGATTATTTCTATTACTAAAGTTCCTAGGATAAGTGTAACAAAAACTACGATTCCGATACGTACGTCAACCACAAACATAAATAGACTCATAACAAAAAAATTAATATAACCATTTATAATTAAATCAATCATTTTTGTGCTTTGTAGTTCCAACATTGACAATTCAGTTGTAACAGCATTTAGCAAGCTGCCAACATTATTTTTACTGAAATATCCCATCGAAGTTTTTTTCAATTTTTGTGCAATTTCAAGTCTTGACTTCGCAGCAATTTGAAATCCAATGCTTTCCTGCGATTTTGCTTTTAGATATAAAAATAAGAATCTTAAGCCACAACATAGTGCAAGTGCACAAAATAAAAAAAATGCAACTTTAGCTGGTGAAATATCTTCACTTCTTTTATATGTTGAAACTACAGCCTGTGTGGCTATCCAAAAAGGCAAAGCTGCAAACATCGAAGCAATGAAAGAATATAAAAAGCCACGATACAATTGCTTCTTGTAACTGCTGCTCCACTGCATGATGCCTTTAATAGTATTAAACATACTTTCTTCCTCCTAGTGATTGTCAATGTGCCATCCCTCAGTTTGAGTATAAGAAGCCCATAATCGCTGATAAGTTGGACAACTTTTCAATAATTCTGCATGCTTTCCATTTCCAACAATTTTACCAGTATCTAAGACTACAATCTGACCTGCATTTTTGATTGTACTCAATCGGTGTGCTACTATGATTACTGTTTTATTTTGAGCTAATTCCAGTAATGACTCTTGAATTTGTTGTTCATTTTCAGGATCAATACTTGCAGTAGGCTCATCTAAAATGATAATGGGCGAATTTTTTAAAATCGCACGTGCAATAGAAATTCGTTGTTGCTGTCCACCTGAAAGCTGTCCATTGCCAAATGAAATTTCAGTTTGGAAACCTTGTGATAGTTCATTAATAAACTCTAGACAACGAGCGGCCTTCGCTGCAGCATAGAGTTCATCTTCAGTTGCAGTCGGATTACCCATTTTAATATTCTCAGCAATTGTTCCTTTAAAAACGAAACTGTCTTGTGTGACGTAACTGATAGCACTATTAAGTTGATGAAGTGTTAAATCTTGCAGAGCAATATTGCCAATCATGATACTTCCCTCTTGAATGTCCCAAAATCTAGTTAATAATTGGAGTAAAGTTGATTTTCCACTTCCAGAAGGGCCCACAATAGCACAAAAACTATTTTCTGGAATTTTTAAATTAATCCCTGTTAAAATAGGTTCATGACGAGTATAACCAAATTCAACATTCGACACTGTGATACTGTTATCACTAATCTGACCAACTTCTTTTTTATTAAAAGAAAGAATGGGTAGATCTAAAAATGCTTGTGTATTAATCACACTCTGCTTCATAGCATTAAAATCATTCGTAAATAAGGAAAGTTTATTCAGTGGATTGCTCAAACCAATAGCTAGTAATAACCCCAGCAATAGTTGATTCAAATTCAAGATGTCATCTAGATATAACCAAATGCCAACAGGCAAGGTGCCTAACAGTGTGAAGGGCAACAATGCAAAAATTAGATTTTGCGTTTTCCATGCAGTCCTTAACCAGTTAAGGGTATAATCTTTAAATCCATCAACAGCATTCGAAAATTTTTTAAATGAATTTCCTGTTTGATTAAATGTTTTAATGACTTCAATTCCCTCAATGTATTCCACCATGACATTGTTAACTTCATTATTTGCCTGCATATAAGCTTGATACTTTTCGCCAAAATTCTTCATTAGTAAAAATAATGGAATACTAGCTAACGGAATCGTTAATAGCGCAGCCAGTGCCAATCGAAAATCCAATATAAATAAATAAACTACTGTCACCACAATGAGAAGTACATTAGCTGACAATTCAGGAATCATATGTGCTAACGGGATTTCAACTTCCTCTGTACGATCAAGAATTGCGTTCTTAATGCTACCTGCTGAAAAACTTTTAACAACTCCCAAAGAAGTCTGCATCAGCCTATTAGTGATAGCATTACGCAGATTGTTTAAAGTATTATATGCAGCATGATGTGAAAGTGTCGTTGAAATTCCATAAAAAATAGTTTTTAAAACAAATGCAAGTAGTATTACGCTAAGAAGTACAATGAATTCTTGATAACTATTTTGTTTCATAATTATCATCGCCATTAATCGTGCACCGATTACATAGGGAACGATTCCTGCAAAGACACTTAAAATTGAAAAAAAGACGGACCAAATAAATAAAAATTTATGTCCACTAGCAAAGTTGAATAATATTTTTAACCACTTTTTCTTCATCGATTTATCCCCTAACTTACAGTATCTATTAGAGTTTAAATTCTTATCGGATTTCAAAGTGTTCCATTTAGACAAAAATATACCATTTAGACACTATTTTTTACTTGTATCACTCAGAGTTTAATAATCTATTTCATTACGATGTTAAATCAAAAATGGTAGTACGAAATCGGAAAACCTGAACACTGACAAGAAAATTATAAACATTTTTTGTACTTTATTATAAATAATTTAAAGTTAGGCAAAAAACTTTGATTTATAGTACATACTTATGCAAAATCAAAAAAGAAGCCAGATCAAAATTTATTTGATTCAGCCTCTTCTTTGATTTATCGCTTATACTACTCTAAAGTATACTTTTTTGGGTTTCTGCATCAAAGAAATGTGAATTATTCAAATCAAACCCTAACTCTACAATCTGATCAGGATCTAAATAGTCGCGCGCGTCTACTTTGGAAACGAATTCATTTTTTCCAACTTTAGTGTATAAAATAGATTCAGCACCTAATAATTCAGAAACCACTACTTTGGCCCTGACAGTTGCATTCGGAAAGGTCTCAATAAAAGCTTGTTCTGCATGAATATGTTCAGGTCTCACCCCTAAAATAAGTTTCTTCCCTTCATATCCCTTTTGCTTCAATATTTTATAAACACCTTCGGGTACATCCAAGTTAAAATTATTCTCTTCTGTTTTAATATGCCCATCTTGCAAAATAACATCAAAAAAATTAGTTGCTGGAGCTCCTATAAAGTCTGCTACAAAAACATTCACGGGCTTTTGATAAACTTCTCTTGGCGTTCCTACCTGCTGAATTTCACCATCACGCATTACTACTATCCTATCCGCCATCGTCATTGCTTCTGTCTGGTCATGAGTGACATAAATTGTGGTTGTTTGTAAGTTTCTGTGAAGCTTGGCAATTTCAGCACGCATTGAAATACGTAATTTAGCATCCAAATTAGATAAGGGTTCGTCCATCAAAAAAATTGGTGCATCCCTTACAATTGCCCGTCCTAAAGCTACTCTTTGCCTTTGTCCCCCTGAAAGAGCGGCTGGCTTACGTTTCAGAAAATCCTCTAGGCCTAAAATTTTGGCTGCATTTTGAACTCTCTTCTCGATTTCCGCCTGTGCATATTTTCTTAATTTCAATCCAAAAGCCATGTTATCAAAAACTGTCATGTGTGGATAAAGAGCATAGTTTTGGAAAACCATTGCGATGTCTCGATCCTTAGGCGCCTCATCATTTACCATCTTTTCATCTATATATAGCTTACCTTGGGTAATTCCTTCAAGTCCTGCAATCATCCTTAATGTCGTTGATTTTCCGCAGCCAGAAGGTCCAACAAAAACAATAAACTCTTTGTCTTTTATGTCTAGATTAAAGTCTTTTACCGAATAGCCTTTAGCTTCTGTATACTTTTTAGATATATGTTCTAATTTTATTTCTACCAATTGTTAACACCCTCTATCTTAATTATTGCGCTTCAAAACATAGTTTCTTTATCTCTGCAATCACTATAACAATTGCCCTATCCCATACTTCCCAAGAATGGCTTCCTTCAACTTCTAAAAACAAGCTTCGATAACCCTTTTCTTCAAGTAATTCATTAAAATCACAATTTTCTTGATAAAATGGATCATCTCGACCACATAATTGCCAAATATATGGTTTTTTCACAGTTATTTTACTATCAGTAACCAAATTAAATAAATCATTCTCAGAATTTTTTAACTCTTGAAGTGAGCCAAACAACGTTTTGTACCACATCTCACGTTCTTTGTCTTGTTCCCATCTTTGTGGCAAATTTAAAGCAGCAGACATAAGAAAAGCACTCTTATATATTTCCGGATGCAATAAGGCTGCTTTTGCCGCACCAAAACCTCCCATGGATAATCCACCGATGAAAGTATGATCTAAATCTGTGTTCAAATTAAACCAAGTACGGCATTTTTCAAGCAACTCTGTACAAATGTAATCAAAATATTTTTGCCCTGCTAATCCATTCTGATAGTAACTTCTCTCAGCTCTTGGCATGATTATTGCCAAAGATTCTTGCCCAACATATCTTTCCAATGATGTTTGCCTAATCCAACTATTTTCATCATCTCCAAGCCCATGCAGTAAAACAAGAACTGTGAGTATTTCATGTGGCTCATCTGGCAGTAAAACATTAATTCCTGTCTTCATCATCAAACAGTTAGAATAAAAATCAATATGTGCCAGCATTTTTTTAATTTCCTCCAAATTTACTTTTCTAGAGACCCTCTACTGATCAATTTAGTTGCAACAACTTCATTCCTAGTAACTTCATTTTCTATCATGTCCAAGAGAACTTCTGCTGCTTTTTTCCCCCATTGATGTTTTGAATAATCAACAGTTGCAAGCTGTGGCCTCACGTATCTTCCTATCAAATCATTATCATAACCAACAATTTTTATGTCTTTTCCTGGAGCAAGATTATTTTTCTTCAATCCTTCATACAATCCAAATGCCATTTCATCATTTAGCGCGAAAACACCAATTTGCTCTCTTTTTATCTTAATAATCTCTTCTGCTGCCTTCTTACCGCCTTCGATTGTAAAGTCACTTGGAATTACAACTACTGTCTGATTGCCTTTTGCTTGAAATTCATTTAAGGCTGCTTCAAGCCTTTTCCTCCCATCATAGGATGTACTTGGCCCTGTCAGAATCGCAAACATCTCAGTTTTTGTTTCAACTAAAGCATCAACAGCCTCTTTTGCTCCCTTTTCGTTATCTAGTAAAACATGACTCACAGACGACATATTTAATTTTCTGTCCATTAATACAAGTTTATTTCCTGCCTTAGACAGCCTTTCAATCTCGTTATCAGGAAAGGTTGGATCAAGAATAATAGCTCCGTCTACCAAGCCTTGTGAAATAAAGGATCGTGATTGTTTTCCACCAGAAGCAACAATTAATTCATACCCTTTATTTTTTAATACTTCTGCAACACCTGCTAATAAATGACCGTAGAAATAACCACCAAAATCTGGAACATACATCTCAACTAGCTTCGTCTTTTGTTTTTTCAAACTCCGTCCAGCCAAATTCGGTGTATAGTGGAGTTCCTCAGCTATTTTTAAAATTTTATCCCGCGTTTCTTTGGTAATTTTATTACTATTATTCAAAGCATATGACACTGTTGAAATCGAAACTCCAGCTTTTTCAGCTATTTCTTTAATACCAGCCATAATATCTTCTTCCTTATCCTTTTTTATTTATCCATTTGAATATTAAATCCTTGTAAAATATATTTTTGGAAAATCACAAAAATTATTACTATAGGAATAACCATAAAAGAAGAACCTGCCATTTGCAACCCATAATCTGATGTATGTTGTCCCTGTAATAACTGCAACCCTACTGATAACGTATAGTACTTCTGATCATTTGCAATAATCAATGGCCATAAAAATGCATTCCAACCACCAATAAATGTCAATATTCCCTGTACTGCTAACACCGGCTTAGAAATTGGCAAAATCAGATGAAAGAAGATGTACCACTCTCCTGCTCCATCAAGTCTAGCTGCCTCTACAATTGAATCTGGAATATTGGACATGAATTGTCGAAATAAGAAAATTCCGAAAGCGCCCACCAAACCTGGCAACACAATACCCAGTAAAGTATTTGTCAGTTGCATCTGATTAAGGATCAGATAAACTGGAATCATTGTTACTTGTCCAGGAATCATCATAGTGGCTAAGACTGCCATAAATAAAAACTTTCGCCCTTTAAAATCAAATTTGGCAAACCCATATCCTGCCATAGCATTTAAAAATAAACCTACAAATGAAGCAGCAGTAATAATCAAAGTATTCTTAATATAAGTACCAAAGCTCCCATTTGTAAAAAGGTTCTTATAATTATCAATTGTCCAGTGCTTTGGCCAAAAAGTTTGTGATAATGAAATTTCTGTACTCGTTTTGAATGATGATAAAAACATCCAAAGAAACGGAAGAATCATTAAAAAGCCAAGTACTGTCAACACTAGCCCAACGAGTACTTTAGAAGTTTTGCTTATATCTTGCATTCCGGTATCCATTTCCGCTTCCTCCTATTCTCCACGCTGTTTTTCTTGTAACTTAAATTGGATTAATGTTGCTAAAATGATTGCCACAAACATCACAAAAGAACCTGCTGCAGCATAACCAAAATTACTATTTTGGAAACCATTTTGATAAACAAAAAGAGCGACAGAATTAGTACTGTTCAATGGTCCTCCCTTTGTCATAATAAAGGGTTCATCAAAGAACTGGAACCAACCAATTAATGTAGTAACCGTTACAAAAAAGATAGAGAATTTAAGTGATGGAAGAGTTATATGTCGTGTCTGTTCCCAATAATTTGCCCCATCTAACTCAGCTGCTTCATATAAGGAACGTGGCACACCTTGCAATGCTGCTAGAAAAATTAACATATTAAGTCCCACTGCTTTCCACACTGCCAAAATAATAAGTGATAATTTTGCAACATTGGGATCTGTCAACCAACCAATCGGCCCAACACCTACTTTTGCTAACAAGGTGTTAAAAAGTCCTAGACTTGGATTATAGAGATATGTCCATACAACAGCTACAGCTACAGTATTTGTTATTGATGGCGTGTAAAAAACTAGACGCATCATTTTGAAAAAACTATTTCTTCCGCTATTAATTAAAATCGCAATTGTGAGTGAAAAAATAATAACTAGGGGTACCCCTACCAAAACATAAATTACCGTATTCATAATTGATTGTAGAAATGCACTATCTTGGAATAGTTGTAAATAATTTGAGAGTCCCACAAACTTGATTTGTGACCAATCACCTAATCCTGTAATATCTAAGCCAGTAAAACTAATCAATAAGGCTATGACAATTGGAATAAGTGAAAAGATTGCCAAAAGAAGCAGTGCGGGAAAAACAAATGTATATGGAACAATTTTTTTCAAAAAACTACTTTGCATCTTGCTACCTCCTTTACAATAAAAGGGATCATCAAATTAAATTTTGATTTAGCCCTTTTTCTTGATTCCGTATAAAAATGTTCCAAAAATCAAAATTCTTCATACAATTTCAGATAGATAATCAAATTTTACTAACTTATGCCATACTTCTAATAAAACCTACTTATTGATCAATTGTTGTGTTTCTTTGTTAAATTTCTCCATTGCTTCTTTAATATTATTATTCTTCAATGCTATTGGTTCCCATACCTTTAGATAATTCTGACCAATTTCTTCCCATTGTTTCAACGCTGGCATCGCTTCCGAATTATTTAATTGCTTTCTAAACACTTGAATTTTTTCGTCTTTGAGCGAGCTATCTGTCCATGCGGATTTTAAAGTAGGCATTGAATTACTGTTCTTGTAATATGCTAATTGATTTTCACGTTTGGAAAGATACTTCAAAAGTTTAACAGCATTTGATTTATTTTTACTATATTGGAAGACCGCCAAGTTTCCACCACCAGTAACTGACATATTGCTCTTCTTTCCCTTAGGTAACTCTGCTACAGCCCACTGATCACTCTTTAACCCAGCTTCTTGTTTAATTGTTGACAGCATCCAAGGCCCTGAGATAAACATTGGAATTGGTGCTTTCCCTCCAAATGATTGGGCAATAGTCAATTTCAAGTCTTGTTTAGGTGACACTCCATTTTGAACAAACTTATTTAAATACTCTAGTGAGTTTACCATCGCTGAACTGCTAAATTGTGTTTTTCCATTCTTTACTAATTGAGCTCCATTTTGGCGTGCGAACATAAAACCAAATGTTGGTTCACTACTATCAACATTAAATCCATACATATTCTTGCCTCGACTTGCAAGTTTTGAAGCAACCTCATAAAGCTCGCTCCAAGTTTTTGGTGCATGATCGTAGCCTACACTTTTAAGAACATCTTTTCTGTAATAGAGAACTCGTGTCTCAACATACCATGGCACAGCGTAATATTTACCACTGAACTTAGTTGTATTTTCAGAACCACTAAAAAATTTACTTGGGCTCAAAGTTTTATCATTCTTTACATATTTTGAAATATCCATCAATGACTTTGAACTAACAAAATTTGCCATTTGTGTTGTTCCCATCAACAATACATCCGGACCACTTTTTGACGATGCAGCTGTCAGCAATTTGTCATTATATTGACTCCATGGAATGCTTTGAATTTTAACTGTAATTCCTGTTTTTTTCGTGAATTTTTTTATTATTGGTTTAATTGCGGTATCACCGTCTCCTGCATACCAAAATGTTAATGTTTTGCTTGATGAAGAACTGCTTTTACCACATCCTGTTAAAAATATAACTAACCCTAACAAACTCATAAGCACTAAAATTGTTCTTTTTAATTTTTTCACTGTAAGTCCCCCTCTTTTGAAACGTTTCTATAGATATTATATACTTTTTGGTAGCGATTACAATACTATATTTTAAGCATTTCTATTTATTTTTTAAAAAATAATAATCAAAATATTCTAGTTAAACCTTTTTATGATTGAGCAATTTTTTCAATGCTGCTACATAGATTCCAGGGCCACTGCTGTATAGACGCCAGCCACCTTTAACTGGAATCTCTCCTTTTTTCAATTCTGCAAAATTTTGTTGTGCCTGATAACGATCGTTGAATGCTGCATCAGAACTTGAAAAATATGTGTTAGCTTGCCTTAATGCAGCATTCGGAACTCTCTTCTTTAAGGAAATTGGATTAATCTGTAAAAGTGCTTTCCAAGCCTCTTTAAAATAGCCACATTCAATTAGTGCTTCAGCATATCTTATATGAGCATGCACATATAAAAGTCCCGTTTCTCTACCAAAGAAGGACGATTGCTCCGCTCTTTTAAAAATCTCACTAATTCCTCCTTGGTACGTAGCTGGACGATCCATCAGTCTCACACCGTCTGGAAAAAGAAGATTCTTCTTAATTATCGCAAGCACTTCTTGCGTTTCTCGTTCATTGAAAATATTACTAAGAATTCCTTGCTGTAATGGCAACAACCTATAATTTATCTTAGTAACCTTATCTTCTGGATGAATTATATAATGTGGCTTATTTTCAGTATCCATACTAATAAAACCTGGTAAAACACTGTCTTTCATAAAATACTTTCTAAAATCAGTTTTCATTTTTTCTTTTAGTTCAAAAATTTCTCGTGCAAATTCCTCATCAAACTCTGCTATTGCTTTAGAAGTTAAGTCTAATGTTTCAATCGTCAATTCTTGCGTCCAGGTACTTGCCATCGTTTTTTTCTGCTCACTATTTGCGGGTTGCAAAGTATCATCCCAATCTCCATCACCATAAGCCGAAACAAAAGTATGCGGTAAGAAATGACTCGTTATATAATTAAGCTGCCTTTTAATGTGATCTATCAACTTCTCCTTTTTAGAAGTAGTTTGCTTATCTTTAAATGACATATAACTTAATGGTTCATTTAAAATTGTTATATCATGAGATTGCTTGAGATATTCTGCTACAACCTTTAGCGGCCAAACTATGATATCTCCATGGCTTTCCGCTGCAAATTGATCTGCATATTCATCAAACATAAACCATTGTGGCCAATTTCCATTTTCAATAAATTGATGCTCGTACATAATCTTAATAATTTCACGCACGGGTTCGTTATATCCCAATGCCAAAAATAATTCTGTTGGTCCCTGAGAAACATCCCTTGTACCCCAAGCAGCTCCACCATATTGTTCAAGACCATGGGGTGACATAAGGTGTACTAGCGCATCATGGGCATACCACTTAATAATTAATTCCGTGGGTTGTAGATATTCAGCTAATACATCTTCAGATTGTACCTGCTCCAGATTTATATTTTGCACAAAGTTTGCAATAAATTTCTCATTTTTTTTGCGTTCACTGTCAATGTCAAATTCTTTATTAGAATGGCCTTGAAGACCAGTAACAATTCCAAATTTATTACATTGTTGATATTGAGCTACTAAATACTTCTCTTTTTCTTTTTCTTCGAGTTGGAGAGTGACATCATCTTCTTCATAAGACAACGTGTATTGCAGTTTTGGTAGTTTTTTGGCCATTTCACCTGCCGGTATTATCTTCATCTTTGCATCTTGAATATCTACCTTTACATTTTCTCCAAGTGTTGCAAGTTCAAGTTGAGTAATTACCTTAATATCATATTTCTTTTGCTTCATAGAAATAAATTCAAGCCTTAATTGATCTGTATCTGCAGAAGCTTCACCTCTGATGAGCAGAACATCATCTTCAAGTTTATAAATCCAGTCCGTTCCATTAAAGCTCATTGCAAAAAGTGAAGGCATTGTTAATAATCTGTATTTTCCATTTATCCTAACTAGAATACGAGTTCCACTATTTTTGAAATAATTTAAAGAATTACGGACATTGGTTGTCAATATATTCATATTGGTATTTCCAAAAACTGTTTGAGATTCAAAGATACCACACATATATTGAGTTGTTGCCATCACTGGTGCTCCTGGTTTAAAAGAGGATCCAGCCATAATAATATTACCCGTCATTCGCTCTTGCTTTTTTTCTTTTGCAGGTAAGACAATGTGTCTGCCTTTTGTATCAAAAAATGATAGCAGTTCATTCTTGCTGTTAGTATGGTTTAGCAAACACATTTTTGGAAAATACTATAATACTTTTGAAAATAATGTTCAGATATATCAAAAAATGAATATGCTCCTTCAGTTTATTATGATTCAAATTGCATTAAGCAGCTACCACAAAAAATTGCATCATAATCATAAACCTAGTAAATGCAAGTATAAAAATCTTACCTCAGGAACATACAAGCCTACACTTTAACAGCCGTAGGCCATTCTTGTATTGAATAATTTCATGCAATATTAAAGAAAGAAGAGACATTACTATTACCCTACTATTTTTTTGAAAAAATATCCTTGAGCTTTTTTAGTCGATTGCTTCACCTAAAATCTTAAGAAAAGGGCTTTCTAATTTCTTTGCCACAAACATACCGGTGCATAATATTACGATCATCTCCACAATAAATAAACTTTTCTAATTGTTCTGAAATAGTTCTTTCAGAATTATGGACATCTTCTTTTATTACAAGCGCGTCAAAATCATATTCTTTTTCAAATGAACCAACTTTGCCAAAAAAACTTCCACTTGATTTTGTTGCTAGGAAAAAGGCTTCTGATAATTTTATTGGTAAATCCTTTGGATGGTTCACCCACCACAATTTTGAGGTCTGAATTGCTTCTACTATGTGTCGGTTCATATCTGGTACATGGGCACCCGCAACATCACTCGCAATTGCACAATGCAGACCTTCATTTAAATACTTCCTTAATGGCATTATTCCACTTGATAAATCTGCATTTGATTGTGGGCAATGTGCTACTAAAACTTTTTCTTCTTTTAATAACTTTCTTTCTTCTTCCGACAGATAAATACAATGAGCCATAATAGTTTTATTCTTTTTTATTAGTCCATATTTTTGATATACATCAGTATAATTTTTACTTTCGGGATGTAACTCTTTTACCCACTCAACTTCTTTTCTGTTTTCTGATAAATGAGACTGGACAGGTAAATCAAATTCATCAGCGATTTCACCTAGTTTTTTCATTAAGGAAACTGAAGTCGATGGAACAAAGCGAGGGGTCACAATATACTGTACATTCTCTCGAAACTTTTTTGTGGCTTCAATCAATGCTAATGTATCTCTGACAGAATCTTCTGTTAACTCCGTCAGAGACGCAATAGAATTCCGATCCATATTTACTTTTCCTACAAAAGCCTTTAATCCGGATTGTGAAATTAAATCCATTAAAATAATCGTTGATTCTTTGTGAATAGTTGAAAATGCAACAAAACGTAAAGTCCCAACTTCCCATAACTTCGTCAAAAAAAGTTTATATTTGTCTAATGCATAATTTGTATTTTCATATTTTGCTTCCATAGGAAAAGTATACTTTTGCAACCATGGTAATAACTCTTGATCAAATCCTAATCCAGCCATTGGAAATTGCGGAGCATGTAAATGTACATCATTAAAAGCTGGGATAATAAGCTGTTGCCCAAAATCAATTATTTCTGAATTAGGATATTTTTTATCTAAGTATTTCCCGGTTTCAATTATTTTCCCAGCCTTGACCGCAATAAATCCTTGCTCATACATAGTAAATTCAGTGCTCACTTTTGTAAAAATAATATTACCCTTATATAGTTTCACCTTTAGTCACACCCATTTTCCATATTTTTCTTGTGGCCTCAACAAGCTTAAGAAATCTACTGTTAATTATTATTATCCAGATACTTCAAATTTTCGATAAAAACTAATTTTTTGAATTGTATCATTTAAGTGTTAAAAAAACAAACAGCAAACCATGATTAAGATACCTAGTATTTTTTTGAGTTTTCAAATTAAATTTACAGTATAAAAAAATTAGGCAAAAATTAAATTTTTACCCAACTTTTTCCCATTTTTTTGTTTTTCATTCAATTACTAGGTATGTTGAAATAAACATATATAGAAAATACTTTTTTTATAAATTTGCTTAACTCAATCAAAAACAATTTTTAATAATATCAATAGAGAATTTTTTCCAAAAAAATCACCCAATTGTTACTTTACTCATAAATTCATTTAATTCATTCAAATTAGGCAAACCTTCATTATCACCAAGATTTTCCATTTGAATTGCTCCAACCGCACTTCCTCGTCGTAAACAATCTCTATCACTTAAATTCTCTAATTTTGCTGAAAGCACTCCTGCAACAAATCCATCTCCTGCTCCAACACGATCAACAATTTTTGAAACTTTGATTGCCCCAACTCGCTCAGTTCGATAATTTCCACTTAACTGTCGGTGTTTACTATATGCACCATCATCCACTAGATTAACAATTACTTGTTGGACATGACTCTTTGGATCTTCCAAATAATAATTGGCAATCTCTTCAACTGCTGTTTTTCCAGTTAAAATTCGGCCTTCTTTAATGTTTGGCAGCACTACATCACATAAGTTAGCGATTTCATTAGTTCGTTTAATCATTGGGCCTTCAGAATTCCAAATTGTTGGACGCAGATTTGGATCAAAAGTAATTTGAACATCATGTTTACGTGCCAATTCAATCAGCTTTAACGTAGCCTGATAACCCTCATCGCTTAACCCGACCAAGATTCCGCCTAAGTGTAAAATTTTAGCACTAGTAAAGTCCATAAAAGCTATTTTTTTGGAATCAATATGTGAGGCAGCACTTCCTTTACGATAATAATCAGTCTCTGGACGCCCATTATCTGCCAAGCTTTTCAACATGAACCCCGTTTTCCAATTAGCACTAATTTGTAAATCACCCACATTAACTTTCTCGTTTTGCAGCAATTCTTTAATTTGTTCACCAAATGTATCTTTGCCAATTTGTGAAATAAATTTGACTGTGTGATTTAGTCGAGCAACTCCAATTGCAACATTTAAATCAGCTCCTGCAATTCGACTAGTAAAATGCTTTACATTTTTCAAAGGGCCTTTGTCTTGAGCAATAAATAATCCCATTGGTTCACCAGCAGTAATTAATTCTCCCACCATTTATCCCTCCTTTAAATTTGTGCCAAAAATAATCTCGTATTGCATTAATTTGCTTACATTGGATCGTCCAAATCATTTAAATCTCTTCCTGTAGTATCTTTAGAAACATAGGCACTAAAGAATGTTATAAGCGAAAATACAATCACCATAATTGCAATAGGCCACCAACTATTTAGCATTGCTGCTACCCAAGCTGCAGCAATAACTGGTCCAAATCCGGTCGCTATAACTCCTGCAATTTCTTTTGCTAATGAAACAAGGGTTACTCTGTTCTTAGAACCAAATAATTCAGCTAAAGTTACATTTTCGAGAGCAAACAATCCTTGTACACCTAAATTCAATCCAATAATTAAAGATATTGTCAAAACAACTATATTTTTTGAATTGATCATTAACATTATAGGAATCGCATAAAAAGCCATTGCTAAAGAAAGAATCATATACATCAATCTTCTACCAAATTTATCACCTAAATACCCTACTACAGGAATTGTTATAAATGAAATTAAAGAAGATATAATATTTGCATCCGTAGCAACTGTTTTTTGCATAGCTAAAACGGTTACAATAAATCCTGCAATGTAAGTCTGTAAAAGTCCACTATTTCCAGCTTGACCAAAGCGCAATCCAAGTCCTACCAAAAAGCCCTTATGCAAGTTTTTACTGGTCTTAATGTTGTCTGTAGAGTCTTCTTTTCTCTCCTCTATAAGCAATTTCTTCTTTTCAGCCATAACTGGGCTTTCTTTAATGAAAAGTCTAATTAAAATAGCTGCAATCATAACTATAAATGAAGCAAAGAATGGAATTCTCCATCCCCATGTAAGAATGTTTTCCTTACTAACAGTTCCAAGAATAATTGCCCAAACAATATTTGCCAGTAATGTACCTGAAGAAGTTCCTAAACAAACCAAACTCCCTATCAACCCACGATTACTTGTTTTGGAAAATTCTGCAACCATTACACCAGCACTACTAATTTCCGCTCCTGCTCCGAAGCCCTGAACAATCCTAAGTATTACCAATCCAATAGGTGCAAGAATACCTACCTTTTGATAAGTTGGCAAAAATCCAATTAGCGTTGATGCAAGGCCCATCAAGGTTATCGTGACAAAAAGAACAGTTCTTCTTCCCAACCTGTCACCCATTCTACCAAAGAAATATGCACCTACTAATCTTGCCACATACCCTGCCCCATAGGTTCCCATAGACATAACTAATCCCATCGCCGGACTATCATTTGGGAAAAAGACTTCATTAAAAACGATTGCTGATGCAAGTGAATATAATTGAAAATCCATGAATTCCATAGCGGTACCTAACCAACCACTTGCGGCAACTTTAATTAATTCACTAGTTCTAACTTGATACTTTTTATTTTCCATTTCTGATACCCACCTTAACTTATTGGAAATAACTAATCAAACGTCAAAACAATTTTACGCGCCTTTTCTGGATGGTTATTAATTAAATCAAAAGCTTTTTGAACATCTCTAATATTAAATTTCTGATTCACCACACCATCATCAACAAGCAGTCCATTTTCAATTGCTTTTATAACTGGTTCAAACTGATATGACTGCATTCTTGAACCATAAATTGTCAATTCTTTTTGCATTATTGGTTTTTGCATAATATGTGAATATTTTTCAGACATTCCTAACGGAACAATTGCACCAGCCACTGAAACTAAATCAAAACATTGTTCGAATGTCTGTGGTAAACCGACTGCATCAATTACAACATTTGCCATTTCACCATTAGTCCATTCACAGACCTTTTCTTTTAAATTCTCTTTTCTTGTATTTACAATTTCATTTGCACCGTTTTCTTTAGCAAAATTCAATTTCTCTTGATCTATATCAGTTACCATCACACTTGCACCTTTTACTTTAGCCATTCTCAATGTCAATAATCCTATTGTTCCAGCTCCTTGAATTACTAGTGTTTTACCAACTCCTACTTGACCACGACTTGTTGAGTTTCCAGCGACCGTATAGGGTTCAGCTAATACAGCTGTTTCCCATGGAATACTTTTACTAATTTTATGCGCCTGCATAGAAGTAATTTTTAAATATTCCTGCATTCCCCCGTCTTTATGCACACCTAATGCTTCTAGATGAGAACAAACATTAGGCATCCCCTGCCGACATGCATAACATTTTCCACAATAACTAATTTGCTCAACTACTATATGATCACCTATTGACAAATCTTTTACATTTTCACCTAACTCTGTAACTTCCCCAACAATCTCATGTCCCATAACTCTTGGTAGTACTACAAAAGGATTTTCGCCATGATATATATGATTGTCACTACCACAAATACCAACCATCTTTACTTTTATTATTACATCTTCTGGTGCAGTGATTTCTGGTTCTTCAACTTCTTCTAAACGTAAATCTTCATTCCCATACACTCTTGCAGCTAACATATTTCAATTCCTCCTATTTATTTTCTTTTCTTATTGCTTCCCATAACCCATTCAAATACGAAATTCCTAAGGCACGATCATACAAACCATACCCAGGTCGTCCATCTTCACCCCAAATATTCCGTCCGTGATCAGGTCTGATATAGCCATCAAAGTTTGTATCAGAGAGGGCCTTCATGATCTCGTACATATCCAATGAACCTTCTGAAGATAGATGCGCTGATTCATGAAAATCTCCTTCATTACCCATAAATTTAATGTTTCGTGCATGGATAAATGGTGCCCGATCTTTTCCAACAAACTCTCTGATAATTGCTGGAACATCATTATCAGAGTTCTCCCCCAAACTACCCGTACAAATCGTAAAGCCGTTGTATCTTGACTCGTGTAGTTCCTCAATCACAAACATATCATCACGATTCTTACAAATTCTTGGTAATCCAAATAATGGACGTGGTGGATCATCTGGATGGATGGCCATTCTAATGTCAACTTCTTCACATACAGGGATAATTGCATCTAAGAAGTATTTCAAGTTCTCTCGAAGTTTGTGCTCATCAACATCCGCGTATGCTTCAAATAAATTTTTCACCTCGGAAAGTCTTTCTGGTTCCCAACCAGGAAGAATGTACCCATTTGAGTCGTTTTGAACCGCTTTCAAAATATCTTTTGGATCACTCTCAACTTTTTTATGTTCAAACGCTAAATCGTTCGACCCATCTTCTAATTTAAAGTGAAGATCTGTTCTTACCCAATCAAATATTGGCATAAAATTATAGCAAATTACCTTTATTCCTGCTTTAGCAAGATTCCTAATCGTTTGTTTATAATTTTCAATGTACTTATCTCTTGTTGGTAATCCAATCTTAATATCATCATGAATATTTACGGATTCAATCACTTCAAGATTTAATCCTGCTGCTTCGACCTCCATTTTAAGAGATTGAATCTTTTCCATTGGCCAAACATCACCAACAGGTACATCAAAGAGCGCTCCTACAACTTGTGTAGTTCCTGGAATTTGACGAATATCTTGTAATTTAATTGGATCATCATTTGATCCATACCAACGAAAACCCATATTTTTCATAATTACATAATCTCCTTATGCGAAAGTTGCTCATTAATCTGCAACAATTCTTTTGATTGTTTTAGCTACTGCTTGCTTCCCATTAATTAATTCTTTAAAATACTCTTCCACTTTTTCTCCGAGACCAATCTGATACAAGTCAAAACCAAATATTTCTTTATTACTCAAAATAGTTTTAAGATGCTCATGTACGTCAACCGGTGCACTCAACTTAATATCTGCAACTTTTGGTGTTAATTCTGTCAACATCGGATCTGAGCTTAATTCAAATTTTTGACCCTGATCATCAATCCCCATCAAGTAACGACACCAACCGGCAATAACAAATGGAATAAATTCCAAATCTGTAACATCAAAAGCGGGATTATTCAGATAATGTTGAATTGTTACTCCATAACGAATTTTTAATTTTTGTGATGTATCTGTTGCAATCCGTTGAGGCGTATCAGGGATATTACGATTAGGTAACCTCTTTTCAATTAACTGATCAATAAATAGTTTTGGATTAATAATTTTAGGGTCTTTGACTACTGGCAGGCTTTCCTTATATCCAAGATTCTTAATTAAATCAAGCAAATCAGGATTTTCAACTTCTTGCCAAATTGATTTGTACCCAAGTAAATTACCAAAAATTGCAAGAGCAGTGTGTAACGGGTTGAGGCAGGCCGTCACCTTCATTTGATCTGCATCGTTAACAGTATCCCTATCTGTCAGGATTACACCTGCCTTTTCTAAATCCGGTCGTCCATTTGGGAAGCTATCTTCAATTACTAGATAGTGTGTCTCTTCAGTATTACCAAATGGAGCAATATTAGTATGCTTAGCAGTGTGCACAATTTTACTATCTTCAAATCCTATTTTTCTTAGTTTCTCAGCAACCGTTTCTGCTGGGTTAGGTGTGATTCGATCAATCATACTCCATGGAAATGTAACTTTGTTTGTATCTTTTAAATAATCCAAAAATCCACTCTCAACAAACCCATTTTCAACCCATCCATTTACAATTGTTAAAATTGCATTTTCTAGTTTTGCACCATTTTCTGAGAAATTATCCGTGCTTACCATTGCGATAGGCGCTTGATTTTCTAAATAACGTGCATATAGAAGATGTGCAACTGCTCCCATATTTGTCTTAGGGTGCGATGGCCCATCTGTAATATCCTCAATTGCAAGTTGTGTTAAGTTACCTGAACTATCCCGTAAACTGTAACCTTTTTCAGTAATTGAGAATGTTGCAAATTGTAGTGAGGGATTCTCAAATACTCTTGTCAAGTACTGCCATCCAGTAGGATTTTCATCATTAAAATAAACACTGTGTGCAACACTGGCCACTAATTTCTTTTGTAATGATCCATCCGCATTCATTGTCACACTAAGAATCCGATTATTATAAGCATGATAGATTTCTTCAATCACTTGGTCATCATATGTTTCCGCAACAATGACTCCACTCTTCATAATTTCCTTATTAAGTAATTCTTGAGCAATCACCGCATGGAAACAGCGAAATAAATTCCCCCCTCCAAAGTGTACCCACAAAGGTGTTTTATCAGTTTCCATACTAACTTCTTCTTGAGAATATTTTGGCACTTCAATATCCGCCAAACTGAAATCTCTTTGTTTACCTACATAATCATCTGTAAGTTTAACCATTTGTATCCCCTCCATTTTTCAACCAAGTTACGGTTGTAATTTCCAAAAAATTGTTTTATCATACTGATGTACTAATATATCAGTTCACAAAATACAATGTAATCGCTTTCTACAAAAAAGTCAATACATCTTTGAAATTATTTTCACAAAAAATTAGGAGGTAGACATAATGCTTAAAAAAATAGTAACTACCCAGAAAATTAAAAAATCTGGCGTAATCGCTGTTATCAGAGCCAAATCAGCAAAAAAAGCAGTTGATATATCTGAAGCTGTAATAGCTGGTGGGCTTACAGGAATTGAAATAACCTTTACTGTACCTCAAGCAGATCAAGTAATTACCGAACTATCATCAAAGTACCAAGATACTGATGTTGTAATTGGAGCTGGTACAGTTCTGGATTCCGTTTCAGCACGATTGGCTATCTTAGCTGGGGCACAATTCATTGTTAGTCCTAGTTTTGATTCTTCTGTCGCTGAAATTTGTAATCTTTATCAAACACCTTATACTCCAGGGTGTCAGACTCTAACCGAGATGCAAACTGCTCTTAAAGCTGGTGTAGACATTATCAAATTATTTCCAGGTGCAATTGCTGGCCCGCAAATGGTTAAGGCCGCTTTAGCTCCATTGCCGCAACTTAATCTGATGCCTACAGGTGGTGTAAATCTTGAAAATATGACTGATTGGTTTAAGGCTGGTGTAATTGCCGTCGGAGCAGGTAGTAATTTGCTAAAACCTGCAGAAAATGGAGATCTTGCTGGTGTAACAGCTACTGCCAAAAAATATGTGGAAAAGTTGAATCAAATTCGGAGTTAATTGTTAAAAATCTTTTTAAGTGAGGTATTTTAAACATGATTGATTTTTTAACGATTGGTGAACCGCTTGTAGTATTTGCGGCTACAGAAACCAATAAATCATTAGCAGATGCAAAAACATTTCATAAATATTTGGCGGGAGCCGAATTAAATGTTGCAATTGGTTTAGCACGTCTTGGATTTTCAACAGAGTATCTCTCTCGTGTAGGGTCAGATCCCTTGGGGCAATTTATTATTAGTGAACTAAAAAATAAAAAAGTTGGCGCTAAAAAAGTCACAATCGACTATACTGCGTGGACCGGTTTTGAGATGAAACAAAGAGTTACAGCTGGCGATCCTAATACTTTCTACTTTCGAAAAAATTCAGCAGCTACTAGATTATCTACTGAAATCGTCGAAAAAATTGACTTTAGTGAGATTAAATACCTGCACTTGACAGGTATCTATCCAGCCATTTCAGACAACGCATTAAAAGTTGCCGAATTGCTGTTATTTAAAGCAAGAAGGGCAGGAACAACCATAATTTTCGATCCAAATTTACGCCCTGCTTTATGGCAAAATGAAACAAAAATGGTTGAAGCCGTTAATACCTTAGCAAGTAAAGCTGATATTTTCATTCCAGGTATTAAAGAAGCCCACCTATTAACCGGTTTATCGGACGAATCTGAAATTAGTGATTACTATTTACAAAAAGATTGTAAATCTATCATCATTAAAATGGGTGCATCTGGTGCTTACTTGAAAGACAATAATAATACTGAATTTATTCCCGGGTATCATGTCAAAAAAGTGATTGATACTGTTGGTGCTGGTGACGGTTTTGCTGTTGGCTTAATTTCGGGTCTATTAGATAATCTGTCACTATCTAAAGCCATACTTCGTGGTAATGCCATTGGTGCTTTAGCAGTACAATCATCAGGAGATAGTGATGGCTATCCTACACGGGAACAACTGGATTCATTTGTTATTAATAATTTACCAACCTTCGAATAACTGATATACTAATGTATAATTATCATTGTTACTTAATACATTAGACGATAGAGAAGAGTTGGTACCTTGCTTAACACATCCTTGAACCTCCATGATCAGGCTTACAAGATTATACTTGAAAAAATTCTGACTGCTGAATATGAACCCGGTCAGAAAATATCTGAAAAAGAAATTAGCGATGAGCTGGAAATTGGTAGAACTCCTGTAAGAGAAGCTATTTTACGCTTACGCCAAGAAGGATTAATTAATGTTATCCCTCAATCTGGAACATATGTCACAAAAATTGATTTAAAAGTTGCTACCAGTGCGCGTTTCATTCGTGAGAGCATTGAAACCAATGTAATAAGGGAAGTCGCATTAAAAAAAGATATTATGACCGATCAATTGCACATAATTATTGATAATCAGAGGTATTTTTCCAAACAAAAGCAATTCGAGAAATTTTTTGCCGAGGATGAAGACTTTCATCGTGAATTTTATGTTCTATCTGGACACAGTCAAGTTTGGGAATGGCTACAAACTATCAACACACAATTGAATCGTTTCAGAATTCTACGATTAAAGGTTGCGAAGCTTCCTTGGGAAACCCTGATACAAGAACATGAAGATCTCTTAAGTGCTGTCGAAACACACAATGTAGATGTCGCAACGACCCTGATATCTAATCATCTTCATTTAATGCTTGATGAGGAGAAGACATTAATACAAGCTTTTCCAGACTATTTTTCAAATTATTAGTTGTGGTTATTTGAATTGTATTTTAATTATAAATACGCACTATTATTAAAATTATTCGTCACTTTTCAAAACTAGTTATCGAATACTAAAAACCATTTTGAAACATGATGCAGATGCAGTATTATCACAATGTCATGGAGCTTAGGGAGATGAACATGGGTAAAAGTCTAAGGGAAAAGCTTAGTGGCGGTGATTTGCGCTCTATCGGAGAAGCAAATCTAGTCATTGGTGACATAAAAAATCAAAGTGAATTTGATATTCTTTTTCAATATTTATATGATAATGAACGATTGATTGTGATGAGAGCAGCAGATGCGATTGAAAAAATTTCTTTAACACATTCTGAATATCTATATTCACATAAAATTGATATCATAAATTTATGTTCATCAGCGACTGACATTGAATTAAAATGGCATCTAGCCTTATTAATATCACGCCCTTCTTTGTTGGTTTCAGAGCAAACAATTGCATTCAACATATTGAAAAAATGGGCAATCAATCCTAAAGAAAGTAGGATTGTTCGAGTGAATGCTATTCAATCACTCTATGAATTATCAAAACAAAACAGTTCATTTAAGACAGGCTTTTCGTCAATAATCAATATTGTTCAAGAAGAGAACATTGCTTCTATAGATGCAAGAATTCGCAAAATACTAACAAGTGAGGTTTGATTAAGACGAAAGAATTTCTCGTAATATTCTTCTAATTCTAGTTTAATATAGAGAGTATGCCACGAATTGGCAATGTAGCACCCTCTCGAAAAATGACTCTTTTGAACAAAATGAGATTTTGGGATAATAGGGTATTAGAATTAAACTTTTTTAGAGAGAACTATTTAGCCATTTGTATTTGCAACTGACAGAAAAAAATCCGTTGATAGATTGCCACATTTACAATCTGTCAGCGGATTTTTTTCATACCAAAAGACACATAAACCTTCGTCATTAAAAATTCCACGTACGACAACATTTTTAAGATGATTGAAAACTTATGAGTCTCTTAGACAATTCTATAAATTTTTTGCTCAATATTGTAATTCTTCACAATTATGCATATGGAAACTTTTTAGAAATTGGAAAGCTGAAACCTTTTTTACTATTATTAGATGTCCATGACCACCATTTTAAAAAACAGTTGTCTTAACAAAGATATCTTCAACTAAATACACACGCTTGAGAATACGTACGAAGCAATACAAGACATCATGGTAAGTTCAAAAAGTCGTTTTTGATTTCAGGAACTATTACTATCTAATTTTCCATAGTATCAACGATCGTATTTACTAAATCTTCAGCTTGTTTTAAAAAACCTAACCTGTCAAAAAAGCCATGATCAAGACCTTTGTACATAACTACATCGACATTTGCTCCCAATGCTTTTGCTTTTTCGGCAAAAAAGATGTTGCTTTGAAGAAAATAGTCAAATTCAGCTTCAATAAGCGTTATGTCAGGAAAATTTTCAAAATTATTTATATATACGGGACTAATCAGTGGATTTTCTACTTGCTCAAAGTTGGTATACAAAACATTAATTATTTTGGTTAGTAGAGCAAATTTGTTTAATCTCGTATGAATATAAATTTCATGTTTTTTGGCAATGTTATATTTAGAGTAATTCCACTTATAAAGTGTCTTACTCTTTTCTGTCATATCAAGTGCTCCATAAATAGAAATAACCCTACGGATAAAATTATTTTTATTTTTCAAGCCACAAATAATTGCTAAATTACCTCCTGCACTATCACCTGCAATATATATTTGTGAATCATTAAACTCTAAAACTGCTTTATTGTTACTAATCCATTCTAATGATTCTACAACATCAAGGTAGGCTCCTGGATATGGTGTCTCCGGAGCTAGCCGATATCCAATAGAAATAACAACACAATGGCCTCTTTCAGCTATTAACTTGCATTGATTATTTACTGTATCTATAGATCCTCCAATAAAGCCACCACCATGTAAATAAACGAGACATTTAGTACTATTCCCATTAATATTCGGTGTATATTTTCTAGCCGGAATATAACGACCTAAACAAGGTATCAAGAAATTATTAATCTTCACATTCTCCTCACTTAGATCTCTGTTGTAAGACCCCATATTCTCTCTTAAAATATTAAGTTGAATATCTTCAATGACTATTTTTTTATCAACAACTTTATCAAAGATAAGTGCTTTCCTCTTTGTACGCTCTAAAACCTGTGGGTCTAAGAAACCCCATTTTTCTCCATACGCTGAATTTTTAATAATCATATTCGACCCACTTTCTAACTAATAAATTGCCCTAAAATAGCTCCAGCCGAAATTTCCCCTAGTTTAGTATCAACAATATCTGTAGTCGGAGTAGAATTAACCAGTGTTACAATTACCGTACCATCGTATCCCCTAGTTGCTATACTTTCAAAATCAGCAACACAAAGCTGCTCTCCCTTTTTAATTTTCTTACCTTTTTGAATAGCTTCACTAAATAATTCTCCTTTTAAATCAACAGTATTAATTCCAATGTGAATTAAAAATTGTCGTCCATCATCTGCAGTAATCCCATATGCGTGTTTAGTAGAATAAGTTACCGTAATAATGCCATTTACTGGAGATAAAACACTTTGCCTAACTTTACTTGGCTTAACTGCAATTCCCTTACCTAAGGAACCGGAAGCAAATACATTATCAGCAACTGTGGATAAACTTACAGCCTCACCATTTACTGGAGCATAGACTATTAGTGGTTTCCAATTTTCAATCTCTCCCTCTTTGATAGATTTTATTTCTGGCTTTACTGGAATTGTGGCAGTTAAAGAAGCATTATTTATCTCAACTTTTTTATCAAAGCCAAAGAAGTAGGTTAAAACTGCTGCCACCATAAATGCTACAAAGTACCCAACAATAAATTGAATAAACCCATGTCCAAAGTAAACAGGAAAGCTTGGTACACTGGCAACTGCTACAGCAGTTGCACGAGAACCAGCTGCACCTGCTATTGCTCCTCCTATGCCTCCTCCAATCATAGCCATCAAAAAAGCACGTTTATACTTTAGAGTAACACCATAAATAGCTGCTTCTGAAATTCCGAAGAAACCCATAATTGTTGCAGAAGAAGCAACTTTTTTCATTGCAGAGCTTTTAGTACGCAATAAAATACCTAAAGCGGCTCCTGATTGTGAAATGATACTTGGACCAAAAACAGCTAAAATTGTATCATACCCATATTTTTGAATATTAGAAAAGATAATTGGGAACAATCCCCAATGAATTCCAAAGACAACCATTGCTTGTGCAAAAAAGCCTATAAATGCCCCGGCTACCATTTTATTTAAACTATATAAATTCATATATACGCTTGCAATACCATTACTTAAACCTGATCCTAGAGGTCCAAATAAGATAATCGTCAAGGGAACAAGCACAATCAAAGAAATTAATGGAGAAAAAATATTTTCAACTGCAGAAGGAATGATTTTTTTTATAATTTTTTCAAGATATTTTAATGAAAAAATTGCAAAAATTATCGGAAAAACACTGCTCTTAAATGTAGCAATTTCAATAGGAATATGCATAAAATCTATTGTCTTACCATATAAAGTAGCCATGCCTGGATAAACCAAGGAACCGCCTATCGCTAGTGAAACAAAAAGATTTGTTTTTAATTTTCGTGCACAAGTAACTGCCAAAAACATGGGTAGAAAATAATATAGACTATCCCCCGCGGCATTTAAAATCGCATATGTCCCCGATGTTGCGGTCATCCAACCAACAGATATAAAAATTGCTAATAGCCCTTTAATAATACCAGAACCAATTAATACGTAAAGTATTGGTGTAAAAACGCTAGAAACAAAATCAATTAATGCGTTAAATGGGTTTTTCTTACCTGTGTTTTCCCCATTGATGTCAACGTCTTGATCCTTAATAGTTATTAGGTCGTTCATTTCATTAAAAATATCAACTACTTTCGGACCGAAAACAACTTGATATTGTCCAGCAGCTTTAACTACAGAAATCACGCTTGGTATACGTTCAATATTATCCTTATCTGCTTTATCTTCATTTTTAAGCTGAAATCGTAACCTAGTTGCACAGTGTGTAAAAGACTTAATATTCTTTTGACCACCTAATCTTTCAATCAAATTTTGAACAATTTCTTTATCATTCATTATTTATCCCTCTCTCAGTTATTATTTAAAATAATTCTTTGAATGTGAATTGTTAAATATGCCTGTTCACTTTTTGATAATTCAACTTTACGTGTCTTTCTAATGTAATCAACTATTTTCAATGTACATTTAAAGGCTTGTGGCATTTTTTGAGATAGTTGATCATAAAAAAACAACGTATTTTCATCTTCTTTTTCCCCGTATAAAATCCGTCTAGTTAAAAAACGAAGATGAATTACAAATCTTACATAATTAAAAGAATTCACGTTATATTCAATATTAAAAAAATATTTTACTATATTTAAAATATCTGTAATTGTCTTGATTGCAGTCCCTGTATCAATCTTTTGGTAATTCTTTTTCAAGTTGTCTACTATATGGAATGTAAGCATTCTAGCTTCTTCTATTGGAAGTGTTATGTTAAAAAAGGCATTTATCTTTTTAAGTGTTTTGACTGCTTCTTTATATTCATCTGGATAGATATCTTCAACTTCCCATAGAAGTGAAGTATTAATATTATCATTGTCTTTTTTAAAACGAGATACTGCAAAATAAATATGATCCGTTAAGGCAATGTAGATGTTGTCATCTAGTTTTATTTTTAAATTACTTTTTAGTTCTCGGACTATGCTATCCGTAAATTTCAAATATTCATAAGGAACTTCAGTAGCAACTTGAATCAATTTATTTTGATTATCTTGAGTATCTAATTTGTAGGTCCTTTCAATCTTTAATTTGTTAACTTCTTGTCCCCTTTTTACATTGAATCCAATCCCATTCCCAGTCAAAATAATATCAATTCCATTTTTGTTTATTGCCAAAATTGCATTATTATTCAACTTTTTTTTGACAATCATAAATGTCCTCCTTCCATTGTATTAAAATTTTTAATACACATTTTAAGCTTTCACCTTCTTTACTTTAAAAAAACAAAAAACCTACTAAATAATGTGAAAATTCCTAAAAAAGAATTCACAAAATTTAGTAGGTTATGCCAGCACAATCTGTAACAAATCCTATTCCTGTTTACGCTTACATTATATAATTAGTACTATAGCATGTCAATCTTTAATGTTCATTAGTTACTAACATTATTCATAGATTTTCTATGTTTATCAACATTTAATTACAAATCGTATTAAAAAGCAGAACACCCCTATAATATTTGGTATCAACCTTTAGTCGATAAAATAATAACTAACATGATTATGGCTGCACCTGAAGCAATCCAATAATTGTAGTCTGGATTAATAGTGAATAATTTCCCAGCAAAAAAAGTAATTGCAGCCCAACCTAGTGACCCCCACATTCTAGCCCGTCCATATTCAAATCCATACTTCAAACTAAGTTTTTGTGCATAAGATTCGAGTGCACTTAAACCTGCTTGAAATCCAATCCCTAAGTACACCCCACCAACCAAAGAACCAATTATCAGATTATTAGTCAACAAAGTGCCATAAACATAAATAAAAAATGGACCTGAAAATGCTAATAAAACACCTAGGAAAATTAGGACATTTTTCTTCAATCCCAACTTATCAAGAATATACCCATAAAGTGGCTGAGCAACTAAGGTTACTGCCGCATTAAGATCAAACACAATCCCTGAATCCGTCCCATTTAGGCCAAGGGATTTGCTTAACCAAATTGAATATAAAGAATAACATGCTGCAAAGCTAACAAGGAAAAAGAAAAAATATGCACTAATTGCCCAATAAATCCTTCTTTCAAACATTACCCTACCTGCCTTATCATCTATCTGTAAATGCTTTCTCTTAGAGATTATACAAGCCAACAGATTGAAATCAATCATGTTTTTGGCAACATTTTAGCAGTAAATAAAAGCTAAACAAGGTATATTCAACGATATATAGGCTTGTTTGTGCAACAAAATGGGTAATACAAAAAAAGGCTTAAATGGTAGGTCGCAAATGATCATTAATAACTGGGTTGTAATCACTCATATGGCTCATTAAAAAATTTAACAAATGGGACGGAATACCTAGCAATATTAACATTGATTAAAGATTATTTAATAGTTTTTTTGATAATTGCGTTGCAAGTATTAAACCGACAAGAGCTAAAATAAACGTAAAATAGAAGCCATAATGAGTACCGTTCACAAATGCGTTGGCAGCTTGATGGCCAGCATTAGCATAGTAAGATGCCTGGCCTATGTTTAGTAGACTAGTGGCAATTGCTGTTGAAATGGCCCCAACGACTTGCTGTAATGTATTCATAATAGTGCTACCGTCAGCTGCAATTGGCCCCGTTAAGGCATTTAAGCCATGTGTTTGGGACGGAGACATTGCCAGTGGCACACCAATCATTAAGACGACATGGGCTGTAGCTAGTTTCTCCGCTAATCTGCAATGCCATGTTTAGCCCTTGTACTAAATACTTTGCTAATTTTATAGCACTTGGTATCATTTGACCACACGCACCCCTTCTGCACTAAAATAAACGTTAGAATGAATTTCAATTGCTTCTAAGTTGTCTAATTTCACCTCTGATAAGAACGGTGGCAAGGAAGGCATTTTTTCAAACTTCACAGCAAAAGGATTAACGCCTTCTTGTGAAAAGTAAAGTTTATACCCCTTGATTTCATCCGCAAGATATTTTGCGGTCGTTTCTACACTGTATACGCTCACTGAATTACGAGTAACTCTTCACCTCACTTTAGTAGTATCGGATATCAGCAGTTAACCGACCCCTTCGCCGTGTCGTTCGCGACAGACATGACGACTTGTTATCAAGCTCTGCTGCACTTGATGAACTAAGTATGCCCGATTTTTTCTTAATATGTATGGGCTTTAAAAATAAAAAAATAAAACCCCCGCACTAATGCGAAGGTTTTATGCTTCAAATACTATCCGTTTTTTCCCTTATTTTTAACGGTTGAAAACCGTGTTCTTTCTTGCTCTCTTCATCAAGAAGTTCATGAAATTCATCAAATCCAACGAGCCAAATAAACTTTAATAAGCCTTCTTAACAAATACGTCGAGTGAACTAGGCAAATTTTCAAATGTCAAAGTTTTTGAGCTGACGTTTTTCAAGTAGCTATTATCAACTTTCACATCTTGCCACTGAAAAATATCCCCGCTTTGCTCAATGCTCTCATAACCGTTATAAGTAAAGCCAATGAATGTTGATAATAGGGAATTAGTTTTCTTCCCGTCATTCAGTATTCTATTTTCATATTTTTCATAGAATGTTTCAATTTCTTCCTGTGTTGATAACGGTATATTCCAGAAATAACCAATATAATCCGCTGATTCTTGGATTTCTAAGAGCAAAGTAACGAAGAAGTTCTTAAAATATTCTCGGGGATCACCCCAAAAAACTTCATTTAGATTGTTGAAGCCCAGATTTTCTACTAAAGATTTTGCCAAGTCTAAAGTAATAAGTTTGGAATAATTTCCATTCTTAATTTTCTTAGTTTTGTGGTAACTCAACACATTGGTTAATAATTTAGTATCAGAATAAATAGTTATCTTAGCAGGACGTTGTCGTCGTTCTGCCCACTCAATATATTTATCATCAATGCACTTTGAAGCCTGAGAATAAATTAGTTGAATAGTTTTCGAGTATAATAACCGTTTTACCATGTCTTTCAAATCACCTATCTTAAAAAGTTATCAAGAATTTGATTTTTAGATTCTTGAACACTATCCATAATACTTTCTTCAGTTGAAATTTCACTTTCTAATGATGAAATTTTATTTATAACTTCTTTTTGATTATTAAATACTGGCAACTGCGTATTGTAAAGGTCACGACTATAAAGTCTCTTAATAGTTGAACCATCAGAAGATGTCCAATTTATATATGGTAAAACTTTTGCTAGATACTCGTTGCTTACTAGTTTTTCATCATTTTCTATCCATACTATATTGCTATCTTGAAAATATGCATCTTCACCGTCATAAACAAAAGTTTTGCCAATTGTTCCTGATGCAGAAATCAAGACATCACCTTTTTTGGGGAATGGATATTTGGTTCTATATTCTTCATATTTTTCTCTAGTAATAAATGCATCCGGAGCCTTTCCAAGCGTACCAATTTTATAAAAAGGGACATCTCCCGATGAAGTAGTTTCTTTCGCATAAATTCGTTTACACATCTGCATCTCGCCAACTTTTCCAAGGCTAATCCACGCACCTCTTAGTATATCAAGGCTTTGGAAGATTTCTGATATTTGTTTTCTGTAATCTTCAATCTTCATGCGAGAAGTTTCATATTTTTCATCCAGTTTTTCAACTGATTCAATTATTTTCTTCTGAACATCATCTGGAACTTGCGGGATAGGTATTTTCGATACATCTTTTGGATAAACATGAGGTTGAGCAGCACCCCTTGCCAATTCAAAAATCAAGTTCTGTCGCGACTTCAAGAAATTATAAATATATTGCGTCTCCTGTTTATTATCAGTTTGAACAGTTATAGTATCACTTGCAAAAATTGGTTCATCCCAATAATTAACAAAGCCTGCATTTGCGCCTGAGGCAGAAATTGTAATAATCTCCGCAGAACGATTAGCAGTGTCATGAGTATATGCATAATCAATACCACCCGCAACAACTTTTATATTTCCTTCTTTTGTTTGAGCTTGTGTAATTGTAGTTCCTTTTTGAACATTTGCAATCTTTCCCAATTTTTCTAACGGATATTTACTGATGATTTTAATTTTTTTATCAGAAGTTGTTTTAATTTGAGTATCAAAGCTAGTTCGAGTAAAATCTAGCATATCAACCAAAGTAGAAGTATTTGCAAAGTTATCAAGTGAAGTTGGAATTACATTCAATTCCCCATTAAAATTATTCCGTATCACTGAGTTTATTTTATCTTCATCCATTAGATTATTCGGGTTGAACAAAGGAGTTTGAATGTTGTTAATGGCCTGATTTTTAGAAGTCTCCATATCTTCATCAGAAATATTTTTCCCGATGTATTTAATTCCTTCTTGTCCTTTTCTTTTAGACCACTCATAGCCTAAGAATTGTTTCATTCCTGAATTATCCGTTGGAGATTTGACAATTACGACATCTCTAATTTGCGCATTAGCAATAGCAAAATAAGTAGCTTTTTCTTGTTCAATATCTTTTACATAAGATATTTTAGCCCTTTCAAGTTCAGTATCCCTTTCTTCTTTAGAGTATCTCGCTGTTACTTTTTTCTTGGATATCCTTTTGTAATTAGCCGATTTTTCAAAATTCTCAACGTATTCTTCAAATAATTCGTTTTCAAGCAATCTGTCCAAGGTATTATCTTGTAATTCACAATAATCTTCATACTCTATGCCAAGTAGATTACAATAATCTTGAATTACTATTCTATCTTCATCTAGTACATCTGTGTCAGAAAACCATCGTTCCACAGCATACTTATAGTTATCTGATTCTTTTGGTGGATATTGTTTCTTCTGTAGGAATAAAGTAACCGTATTTGTGCCGGTCGAACCAAATGTTTTAGAACCAAACTCTGCGATTGCAATAATATCAAAGTTTTCAATCAACATTTTTCGTGATTTTGAATATAAGTTACCATTTGATAATACCGAACTAGGAACAATGATGCCTGCAACACCTTGCGATTTCAGCAATTGCTTAGCTCGTTCTAAGAAGAACAATTCAATACTATTATTTGTATCAATCTTATCGACGAATTTATTCAGTTCATAATTCGCTCGTTGCCTTTCAGTAAGTGTTCCTAAAAAGCCCTTAACTGAATAAGGCGGATTTGCCACAATAACAGAATAACTATTATTGTTTACTCCCTCGTGCTCAACTAGAGCATCGCCATAAACAATATTAATATCATCTTGACCGTACATAAACGCTGAAACCTTTGAAACTTTTGAAAGGCGATATTCTTTTTCAATTCCGTATATTTCAGAATAATAATCAGGTAACTTTTCTGAAGTAACAAATTTTTTGATTTCTTCTGCATATTCATTTAAGAAGTGCCCTGAACCACTAGCATAATCAATTACTTTGGGAATATCCGTACTATTATTGATTTTTTCAAGCGGTAAACTAGAAACAATAAACTTGACTATCGGTAGTGGTGTAAAAAACTGTCCTTCTGATTGTTTGACACCATTATCAAGAAAACCTTCGAACAAGTCACTCAAGAATTGATTTTGTTCTTTTGTTTTCAACTTCATATCCTGTAACATTTGAACAATTTCAACTAGGATTTTTGAGTTTTGATAGAAAAGCTGTTCATTATAAACGTCTAAAAAAGTAAAATCATTATTTGAAAAATACTTCAACTCTTTAAAGTATTTCAAAATAGCTTCCTTAGCCGCATCTTTTTTAAGTCTAAAGGAATCAACTACATCTTTTTCTGAAACATATGAGACTTTCTCATCAAGGAATTTTCCCATACCAACTTGATACAATTTTTGCAGGCGATCAACTAATTCAAAATATGTGTCCTGTGCGACACCTTTCCAATTGAACTGTAGATCATCAGAATTTTGTTGCTCATCAACAATTTTAGCTAAGAATAAATTAACTAGTTTATCAAAGGCATTTTCACGCCCACCAACATTATACTTACGAAGGATAGTCGCAAATTGGTTATACTTTTTCCGAACTTCATCATGTGTAATTTTATTCAAATCATCAGTTGATGATTTTGGTTTACCAAAAGTAAATGGCGCAATATTTTCTTCAAGAACACCATTTGTGACATAATCTTGCTGATATGTATCCCGCCAAATTTCAAATTTGTCGTTTCCACCCTTAGCGTCCTTATACCCTCTAGGATTATCTAAAGTTGACAAAAAATCTTCATTATCATTTAAGCTTACTGCGTGGTAAACTCTTTCGATAGATTCATTTATAACTCTTGAAGAATATAAAACAAGTACTTGTGCCTTGTTATCTTGTTTTTCATAGGAAAATAGTTGTCCACCATCTCTAGCAGTGTTACTCCATTCTTTTTCAAACTCACCGCCATACGTTTTGGCTTCGATAATAAAAAATGGATTACCTTCATTATTATCAACCGTAATATCTGCGTTACCAGATTTTGTATCGTGTCCAAGTTTATAACCCTTTTCAATTGAAATTTGATTAGGTTGATAACCTTGCTTTAACAAGCCAATAATTGCTTCAAGTACTACAAAATTTTCCGGGCTTGAAAGATTTGTTGTTGTATTTCTACCTATTTCTTTTAATTGCGGGTAGTTAATATTTTTATCAGTTGCATCTAAATCAATGCTTATTGTATTGCCTTTAATCGTCAGTTCATTATTTTCATCAAAGCCCAAAGCATTGAGCCATGGTTTAATATCCGCCATTGAGTTTTATCCTCCAAATAGTTTTATTATCAGTTATTAGTACTATGTTAAATTTATATATTCATTTTACATACAAAATTCACTATTAATTATACCATTAACAACACCTATAAGCACTAGGTACCATCTATCTTAATACGCAAAAGGGGCTGTGCCATAAGTCCTTCAAAATAGAAGAGATTATAAAACAGTTATGATTGGTGCCCTTCGCCACCAATTTTCTAATATTCATTGCCATCAAGGCAATTCCAGCTTTTCTTTTTACCTTTTCAAGACCTCTAACAGAAAATCTTTTAAAACCCAAACAAGCCTTCAATCCACCAAAAACTGATTCGGCATCTATTTTACATCGTCCGTAAATTGAACCAGTTTGGTGATTTGAAAGCAACTTGCGTTCCTTGGCTTTGAAATATTCCCATGCGCCATTGATATTTATTTTACGAGGATTTCCGTTTTTAGTGAAAGCTCGGTGATCAACTTGAAAATCCCTATCATATTTGTTTGCCTTATACTCTTTAAATTCACGTACAAATCTGTACTTGTCTTTGCGCTTACGGTAAGCATAAAAACTAAATCTAACTCCTTGTGGATCAATAAAATAATCGTCTTTAGGATGATATGCCCAATTCATGACCTTGCGGTCGTCACTTTGCCATTTGCGACCATTTTCTTTCAGCATTGTTCCATATGGAATTAACGCTGTATGTTCAGATAACTCATCTTCAAGGTATCGATAATTTGTTTCTGAACCGTATCCTGCATCAGCCACAATATACTTACCTAAAGTTCCAGCTGATTTTTGCTGCTGTAAAAAGGGAATTAATATTTTGGTATCTCCTGGATTTTGAAAAATATCAAAGGCAGTTACAAATTGTTTACTCGTGGCAATCTGTAGATTATAAGCTGGTTTTAGCTGCCCATTGAGCATTGAATCTTCTTTAACACGCATAAAAGTTGCATCATGATCTGTTTTCGAATAACTATTTCGTTTACCATACAGCTTGTATTTTATGTTCTAATAACTTAGTTTGGCGTAACCCAAGTTTTCTTTTTAACGATTTCAGTTTTCGACGTTTAGACTTGTCTGGATTTGGAGAAGTGTACTCTTTTTCAATTTTTTTATTCAGATCCTTCAAATTATTCTCTAATCGCAAGATAATTTTATCAAGCATTTCCTATGAAAAAGAATTTCGATTCCGTCATCAGTTGTCATACCTAATGCATGCTTAGTTTCATAAACCATAGTAACCTTCCCATCAATTGGGGCAAAGAGTTTACCCTCTTTTGGAATAATTGCAATCCCCTCACCCAAAATTCCGCTAGAAAATACACTATCACCAACTTGAGAAACTGGTTCAATCTTACCAATAACCGGAGCAGTCAATTTAACTGCACCAATCTTATGCATTTTTATCTTTTCTTCAGCAACTTCAATTGTCTCTGAACGATCCTTCCAAGTAATTAGTCCAATTACAAAGGAAATAATCATGGTAACTGCCATACCAACAAAGGCCCATAATAGATTGCTATTATCAGTTTTAGAAGTAAACATGGTCATACTTGCAATACCTGGGCCTACAGCAACAAATGCTTTAACTCCGAAGAAGCCCACTAGACCACCTCCAATAGCACCAGCAGCCATTACACTTCCTAGAGCACGTTTATTTTGTAGCGTAATCCCATAAAGAGCCGGTTCAGTAATACCAAAAAATGCTGAGATAGTTGCTGAGATAGCAGTTGCACGAATAGTTTTATCCTTAGTTCGTAGTGCAACTGCAAAACAAACACCACTTTCAGCAAAGTTATGCCCAATCGAAGCTGGGAGATAAAGTGGTTCACCAGCAGTCGTAGAAACTTGGGCAACCGCATACGGTATGAATGCTTTGTGCATTCCTAATGAAACTAGGAGCGGTAACAATCCTGCTAGCAATGCAGTAGCAACAAATCCAAAATAGCTATAAAAGAAAAAGATAATTTTAGTAAATCCTTCTCCAAAAATATAGCCCGCCGGACCGAGAAAGAGTAATGTGATAGGAACTGTTATTGTAAGAGCGACCAGTGGCACAAAGAATATACGAATAGCTTTAGGTGAATATTTGGTCAATATACGCTCAAGGATAGAATATAGTAGCACACATAAAATTGCAGGAAAAACTTGTGACGCATAAGTAATATTGGTAATACCCATTCCCAAAAATGTTGCACCCTTAGTTAAGGCAGTAGTCATATCAGGTAATAATAATGCTGCGACTGCCGACATTGCGACAACAGGATTAACATTTAATTTTTGTGCAGTTGTAAATCCCACTAGTAATGGTAAAAATATCAACGGAGCAGAACCAATTAAATTCAAAATACTATAGGTACTACTCGTAGCACTCATCCAACCAAATGATGAAAAAAGTAATAAAATTGATTTGAGCATTCCACCACCAGCAATGGCTGGAATTAGTGGTTGAAAAACACCTATTAAAAAATCAAGAAAGACTGCACCTGGTTTCATTTTCTGTTTTTGGGAAATTTTCGGACTGTCACCAAGGTCGCCTAACTCCGCTTGAACTGCATCAAACATTTCCACAACATTGTTACCAACGATTACTTGGCATTGTCCAGCTGCAATTATTGCCCCCATAACACCCGTAACTTTTTTTAATTCGTTCAAATCTACCTTGTCAAAATCACTCAAGGTAAAGCGGAGTCGTGTCGAGCAGTGTATAACTTTAATTATATTTTCTTTTGTGCCTACAAGGCTAATAATATCCTTGGCACTAGATTTATAATCAATCATGTTTAAACCTCCATCTATTTGTAGTTAACAAGTCGGACCGGGCCCAAACCAGTTTACAAACAAAAAGCAGAACCCAAAAACGCCATTAAATGGTGTCTTCGGATCCTGCCTGCATTACCAGTTACATGTCCAAAACTTATCTATAGTAGGAGTATAACCTTTTATTGTATGCGCTGTCAATAAAAAATAATCTCACCACTTATATTTTAAAATGTAATATTTATCATCTTGTGGGAATCAATTAAATCGTTTGGGGTTCAAAGCTATTATCTTTTACCTTTTCCTAATAACCCAAAAGCACTAAAAAGCCTACCAAATATAAGGTAGGCTTTTTAGATAGGAAACATTATCCCTACTCACTCTAAAAAAATCAAAATTATATTACAAGATACTGTTTTATTGGTAATTGCAAACTAAATTAGTTATATACTTTATTCCCCACGCAAGCTTATCTTCAGTGGTGTTAACCCGCAACATCACTAGCTTTCTATATTTCAACTGCCGTTTTGGCTAGTCTTAGTTGTTTGTACTTAACCGCCTGATTTACCCACGAGCCGCACCTGATTTTGGCTTGCCGTCTCGATCGTGATGTTGCCAGCAATACACATTAAGTCAGACTAGGCATCATTGAGCAAACTGTCTCCAAGATAGAACGCGGCGTATTCACCCCTCGCAGATACAATCATGCAGGCCTGTGACGCACTCAACGTCACCCCAAACAATTGATGACCAATAATCTGGAAATGCAACGGTGGCAATCTGAGCAACTTGAGCATCAAAAACACTCTATTAACGGCCTGGCTGACCAGATCAGTACCGTGTAGAATACCTTCGCCAAGGATGACATCATCCAAATGTACGCCTGGTGAAACGATGATATGAGAGAGATTGCAGAATGGCTGAATAGACGGCACTTGAACCAATATCTGGCAAAAATGCAAACTGAGGTTAGAGCAACGATTATTAATAATACTAAGATCTAAACTAGATTACTCCTTTTTGAATTAAGAGTATTTCTTTATTGAAGTTCAGGGACAGCACGAAACTCGTTGAATCCTAAGATTGAAAATGGATATTCTTTGAATTGAGATCGGACAATTTTATTCGCCACAAAATAAGGTCTAACCGTAAAGTGACCATTAAAACCGATGTTATGCATAATGTCATCTACATGTGCTTCAAAGTAATTAACTCGTTTCAAAAATTTCTCGCCTTTCGCCGTCTTATCAAGGAAGTATTCACTCTGACTCTCAATATTCTCGGAAGCAGTTTGATCCAAGCGTAAATATTTCACTTCGACAATCCAGACCTCATGTCTTTGAGGGGCGATGGCAATCACATCATAATCTCCTAGATTCCGAGGATGTCTGCCTTTTTTATCAAGCTTATATAATTCTTTATTTACATGCGTAATAAATCGATTTGGCAAGAACAGTGATGCAATATTTTGAACAATTATATTTTCATACTCTTTTTTCCATCTATCAAGCACTCGCTTCGAGCTAGCCATGTTCAACTGGTAGGGTAGTGTGAAATTGTAAGCACCAACGGACCAGTTGGACAGTGTGTTGTTTAGATTTACGGGTTCATAAACAATCTTATTATTAAAAAACACTATTGGTTTTGCTACGTACTTATTTGAACGTCGCTTTTTCTCCCATGTTGGAATTAGGCCTGATCCATCAGTTAACGAAGAGGAATCTAAACATAGAAATTTGATAACTTGATAAAAGTTTTCAATACTTAAAGTTGTTTGTAAATCAAATTCCATCGCCAGTTCATCCATTGGTGCTTCAACAACATTTCCAATGACAGTTACTTTGTGCCTACGCTTGAGCTCTTTCACGATTCCATAACATGCTAAGAATTGGAGAACACTTACCATCACATTGAAGTTAATTCCAGTATCAGTTTGGAAGGCTACTTTAAATTCTTTGAAGTATTTCGAGTCCAAAGTCTCATCACGATTATCAAAATCTCCAAATTTATAACGTGCTTGAGTAATCTGCGTTCCGATTAAATCTGCATGTGTTGTCGGTATTAAATCAACCACTCCATTGTCCTGGATACTGACAGTAACCCAGTTCTCGGCCCCCGATTTAACTTGATCATCAACGGATTGAAAGTCAAGAATCCATTTGGCTAAAGCAATCATTTTTTCCTTATCGTTATCAGTAACATTTTGCTCAGATAAGTTGCCGCCATATATGAGTGACGCTTCGATTAAATATTCCATTACCCCTTGATATTGTTTCGCTTCTTCACGTAATTTAATAGTTTCCTTCCTAAATGCAGCCTGACTTTCTTCGGTTAATCGGCTGCCCTCCGAAAAAGACTCAAGCCTTTTTTTATGCAACGAGATTTGGAATACATCAGCCGCGTGCCAATTCATAAAAGCAACAAGTAATGACCGCACGTTAAAAGACCGCAAAAGGTCAACAAGCTTCATCCGTAATTCGGATGAAAACAATCTCAACGGCTCAACTGATTCCACGTCTTTATACTTACCGGCTTTAATCTGTTGCTTGTAAACAACTGAAGCTATTATCTGACGCGCCTCGTGAACCGCAGTAATACTCGGACTGAAGAATTGAATATGAGGATCAATGTAGTATCTCTCTTCTACCGTTGAGATACCACTGGTTCTTCTTGCATGATCATCTTGATGTATCTCCTCTAAAAGAATTTCTTTATCATTCAAATCCGAAACAGTAACAAAATCAATGAGTAAACTATTCTCAAAGGCGCGTTTTTCAGACGCAAGATTGTCTTCTAATATTTTCCCCCACTTAGGGGTTACGAATAGCGTTTCGACAATTCCGCTTGCATTGCGGCCGATACTGTAATAGTTGCTTTCAACGAGAGCACCCATAGATTGCATTTTTGTCAACTTTTTTGAGGAAATAACAATTTTTAAATATCTATAATTCAGTTTTCCAAGTATTTGTTTCTTGTGTTGTTTCAATTCGCGATCGATGATTTCTTCAAATGATTGTATACCAGTTATTAAACCTTCAATCTGTGAGTCTTCCAACATACTCTTGTTTTCGCACAATATGATTGAGTTATCTCGATCAGAGTACACTGTAATGTGCGATTCATTTCCTTTTGAGTTTAATTCTAGATCTGCAGCGCGCTCACTTTTCTCTGGGAAATACCAGTGATGTGGGTTAAGGAACTCTTTTCCCGCGTCATATGGAAATGAACGTGATAATGAAGCAAAGAATTCTATATTCGCATCAGCCTCAATATATGTCGAAACCATCAACGAAAGTGGGGACGCTCCCTCATTTAGAACCTTGTGTTGTTCGTGCCATGTTTGAAATAGACCTGCTACTCCAGACGTCAGCCACATCTTTTCAACATTTAACGATGTCGGATCTGCATAACTCATTAAGAAATCTACTATCTCAGGAATATTAGATGCATAATTTACAATTGCTATAATATCTGTACTGTACATCCAACTTCGCATACCTCTTTCACCGAACGATGATTTGTTGATGTTAGGTGAGAGATCTGTAGCGGTTACCAGCTGATAGAAAATATTAATTCGTTTGGGGACTTCCACATGTGCTTTCAGCTCTATGCTCTGTCTCCCCTTAATTTCCACATCGCGTTCTTTGAGTACTGACTCAATCCGGTGGGTTACAACGTCTGGTTCGTCCGTAACAATTATCACAACGCATCGATCTTTATCGAACAAGACCAATGCATCTTCTAACACGGTATCACCTTTATCATTAGAGATAGTAGCCGAGCAAAGGTATTCTAATACTCCATTTGTATGATTAGTATAATTACTAATAACGCGTTCCTGCAATGTTTGAGCAGTTGCATGCACCAAACTTTCTGTCGGGCATTCCTGCTCAACTTTCTCTTCAAAAACTTCTTTCATCATTGGCAGAAACACCGCTAAATGTAATTGATGAGTAAAAAAGGGATATAATTCATCGTTTATACTTCGATACTGTTCGAAAAACTCGGCAAGTTGGTTAGATTGAAAATCAGAGTAATTAATGCAAACATTTTGATAATATTCCACTGTTGGGCATGACCAATCCGATTCAAACTTGTCATTGAGACTTGTGTTTCCATACAATATATTCAGTAATTTATTTTCGTACTCTAAGATACCTGTCCATATATTAGAAAATTGATTATCCGAAGATGCTAGTTGATCGACAATATAACAGCTTTCATAGGTGTCTTCAGAACCATTTCCAATAAATACTTGATAGTATTTATGATTCTTATCCGAATAGAATTTAACTTCTCCGACGTCCACCGAAAAAGGCTCGGGTGGAAATGTACCCTTTGTATACTGATCCTTTACATCCTGATAAAAACAAACAAAATCCCGGTAATTTTCAATCTTCTGATGACCGTATACTTGAGTTTGTTCATACGCGATGAAGTCCCGATTCAATTGATCAACAACTCCCAGATATCGACGGTTAACTGGCCACGAAGTTAAGGCAAATACGGCAGCTCCAAGCGATCTTATCTCATATTTTTCAAGTCGTAGTTTTGACACCTTATTCTCCTCCTTGTGTAACTTACCACTTCATGAATTCATTCCAAATATTTTCAAATTTTCAACGTTTTAAAACTATCTCATCAGCAAGCATACCATAATTCATCGTTTTACAGAACAAGCATTTGTAAGACGAAGAGCCAGCCCAGATTTCTCCGGACTGGCTCTTCTTTTTCTGGTAGAAAATCACTTCAATTCTACCTATTTCAACTCGTTTCACTCAATCGAAAGCGCCGTTAAATCAAGCTTTTCGTCTCAAATGTCACCTGCACATTATTCCCACACAAACGTATCTCCAGCGGCGCTAACCCGCCCCACAAGTGCGAGTAGTGCTTGAGTGTAATCTCAGGTGATAAATGCCCTAAGCACTTGGGCAACACCAACACCGAGACGTTGAACTCATTGATGAAATACAACACAGTTCCTTCGTTGACGCGCAGTCAGGAAATACAGCCACAACATCACGAAGTTCAGGTGCCCATAGATGTCATCAATACAGATTTGAGCAATAACTTGTTCAAACTCGGCTTTCGTCCAGAACGGTACACTACTTTTGGCCTTAGGAATCGCCTTGACTCGCTTCGACACATTGCTGGATATATACTGCATCTGCAGCGCGGAAGTAGTCCATACTGTCCTCGTTGCCTTGCAAAAAATCAAAGTTGCTACTCATTAGTTACCCTCCAGTACAATTTAAGTACCCCGTTTTCATCGCTTAATACAATCGAACTCGGTACTAATTAAGGGCATTCCAAAGTTCAGCCACTGAAACATACTCAGTTGAAGACGGGAGAGTATTCTTTGCACTCCTTACATCTTGGTCAGAAAAATAATAATATCTGTATGTAACACCTTCACGGTCTGTGAAGACATGACTATCATTTTCCGGAGACAACCCAATTATCGATATTTCGCCAGAAAATCTTTCGTAATTCTCGATTGCAAGCATAGACTGAAACGAAAGTGTCGGATCATCATCTATCTTCTGCTGCGCCTCCAACGCAAGTCGTTTCTCTCTTAAATCAACTCCACTATCAGGAACTTGTAAAATATCGGCTTTTGTCAGACGCGAAAGATTATTCATGTTGGCAAGAGTCTGATATTTGAGTTCACCAGAGTAACCCATCAACGCAGTTGAATGAAGATACTCATACCCTGGCTTATTGGCTAGCTTATTTGCATCAAACTGCTTGTCACTGAGCGAATTTCTTAAGCTGTGAGGATCATACAACTGATTCAATACGTCAAATTGTCCATGAATGTGATGTACAGTATTGCTATATATATTATCAAGGTTCAAATCATAGTTGGTGGTAAACACAGCATCAAAAGCATTCACAAATTGAATGAATGCTGGGGAATACCGACTAAACAATCGATTGACTTTCCCATGATTATAAATTCCAATCAGTAACATATCTTGTATACACTCTAATGCTTCGTTCTCCTGACCAAGGCTGAAAGTATCTCTGTCATCAGGTAATACAGGATATTTTCTTCGCGAAGAGTATATTAAGTGTGCCACAAACAAATAATCCTCAAGCCCAATATCACCCATATCATGCAACGTTCTACTGGAATAAACAGATTTAAATCGTTTAAGCAAAGAGTCGTTCTGAACATCATCAGTGTCATCATAAGCACCTGATAGAACTTCCGGAATTAGTGTGTAAAGTTTAGAAAAAAAGGCGAGTGTCTCCCGCGGTACCACATCATAAACTTTATGGTCTTGGCGCAACGTATTGAATCCACGCCGAATAATCTTGGCATTAGAATAATCTTTACCGCCAAATTTTATATTTAGACCATTTCCGAAAATTACCGCATTCTTCATCCGTTGCTCCTTTAATTGGTGCTACCTATTTCTATTCTACTACTCAAACGCACGACAATCTGCAACATTGCATTCCAACTGCAACATATTATTACTAAAAAATCCCCGCCAACTCAGTCCTCAATCGGCCCAAACTTGGTGGGGATTCTGGTTTCAATTACATATACCTTTTATTCCCACTCTATCGTTGCCGGTGGCTTCGACGTAATATCGTACACTATGCGGTTAACGTGATCGACTTCGTTAACGATTCGAACTGAGATTGCTTGCAAGACATCCCATGGAATCTTAGCAAAATCAGCAGTCATCCCATCAATCGAAGTAACTGCACGAATTCCAACCGTATAATCGTAAGTCCGACCGTCACCCATGACACCGACACTACGGATACCAGGAAGTACCGTGAAGTACTGCCAGATTTCCCTTTCAAGACCATGATTAGCGATTTCTTCACGTAGAATCAAGTCACTATCACGAACAATTTTAAGTTTTTCTTCTGTAATTTCACCAATCACTCGAATTCCAAGACCAGGTCCTGGGAATGGTTGACGCCAGACAAGGTCAGATGACATTCCAAGTCTTTCACCTAATTCACGAACTTCATCCTTGAATAATGTCCTCAAAGGCTCAATTAACTGGAATTGAACATCTTCTGGCAGGCCACCAACATTGTGATGCGACTTGATTGTTTGTGCTGTATCTGTTCCCGATTCAATTACATCGGTATAAAGTGTTCCTTGTGCTAAATAATCAATTCCATCTAACTTAGCAGCCTCATCATCAAAGACACGAATAAATTCGTTACCAATGATCTTACGTTTCTTTTCAGGATCAGAAACACCAGCCAATTTATCCATGAAACGCTTTTTAGCATCTACTTGAATAATGTTCAGCCCAAATTTTCCTTCAAGACTTGCCATAACCTGCTCAACTTCACCCTTACGCAACAAGCCATGATCTACGAAGATACTTGTCAACTGCGTTCCAATTGCTTTATGCAACAAGACACCCACAACTGACGAATCAACCCCACCTGATAAACCAAGCAAAACCTTCTTATCACCAACAGTTTCACGAATTTTGTCAATCTGCATATCAATGAAATCATCCATTGACCAGTTGTCACGTGCCTTACAGATATCAAAGGCAAAATGACGCAAAATATCATTACCGTGTTCTGTGTTACGTACTTCTGGGTGGAACTGTAAACCATAGAACTTCTTCTCATCATTTGACATTGCAGAGATTGGACAATTAGCACTTGTCGCAGCAATTCTGAATCCTTCAGGGACACTTGTTACTAAGTCGCCATGGCTCATCCAAACCGTCTGCGTAGCTGGTAATTCCTTGAACATTGGTTCATCAGCGGATGCTACATGAATATCAGCCTTGCCATATTCCTTGTTATCAGCACTTTCCACCTTACCATTAAGCTCATTTGCCATTAACTGCATCCCATAACAAATTCCTAAAACAGGGATTCCGAGTTCAAAAATCTCAGGATCCACATGGAAAGCATTCTCATCATAAACACTATTAGGACCACCAGAGAAAATAATTCCCTTGGGTGCCATTTTCTTAATCTCAGCAGCTGTCAGGTTATGTGATAGCAATTCTGAATAGATACCGAACTCACGAATTCGGCGGGTAATCAATTGATTATACTGGCTTCCAAAGTCAAGCACAATAATCTTGTCAAAAGCCTGCATGTCAACATTAGTCAAGAAGGTTCACCTCGTCTTCAAATTTTGGAGCATTTACTACTTTTATTCTACCGATTAGAGCTTTAAGGGTCAAATCAATTTCACGCAATTTCCAGTAAATTCCGGACAATTTTTAGTATTTTCTAATACTTACGCAAAAAAAGTTCGTTTACTAGATGATTTTGCATTTTATGTAAGATTAAATCTGCGCGATTTCTTGTTGGCAATATATATTCACGCAAATTTGGCCTGTTAATTGTGAGCCAGACCTCTCTTGCCATTCTGGTTGCCTTAGTTCGATCCCCAATTGCATACGGATAATAATAATTGGTAGGATCTTGAAATGCAGTATCCAATAATGTTTCAAACCTTTCAAGATACCAGCCTTGAATCAAATCCTCATGCGCATCTACATAGATAGAAAAGTCAAAGAAGTCACTGACATATAGCTGCTGATTACTTGGCAACTGCAGCACATTAATTCCTTCAACAATCAAAATATCGGGGTTGTCTACAACATCAAACTCGTTGGGAACTATATCATAGACCTTATGAGAATACCTAGGCGCCTTAGCTGGCAACCCATTCTTCACGTCGTTAGTAAATGTCAGCAACCGTCCCATATCATAACTTTCAGGAAAGCCCTTGCGCTGCATTATCTGGCGTCTCTTCAATTCCTTATTCGGATATAAAAAGCCATCAGTTGTAATTAATTGCACCTTTTTCTCTGGATATGTCGTACTTAAAAGGGTTTGCAGCAACCTGGCAGTTGTACTCTTGCCCACTGCAACACTTCCTGCGATTCCTAGAATAAACGGAACTTTGTGTGCTTCAATCCCTAAAAACTCTGCCTGCTGCTTCATCAGCTCTTGCCGTGATTTCATATGGATTCCTAACAAATGCACCAATGGCTGATAAATATCTTGCACATCAGCTAATGAGATACGGTCATTGACAGATTTAATCCGTGATAATTCTTCTAAGGATAAGGAGACTTGATATTTTTGGTATAGGTTCCGCCATTCATCACGTGGAATCTTGTAATAATTCATCTGATTATACATTGCTACTCCTACATTGTAATTAAATTAAGATTATTATAGCATTTTACCGGTTTGAATATTAGGCTTTATTTATAAGAGTGTGATTCAAGTCGGGAGATTTCAAGTACTAGCGAAGAATTACGAACATAGCCCGGTTTTGGCTATGAGTAATTACGTAATTATAGATATAAAATCAGATACGCAAATCGCGTGTTGTGTCTGATTTATCAATATCAAACATGAAGTAGTTTATATCACCACGGTACTTAGCAATTGAATACTCTATCTTTTGCCCATTTGTATCTCCAGTAGTGTGAAAATAAAAAAGAGGTTCAGCAATCTTGACATTGAGTAGCGTACTTGTGGTTTCACCAGCAGCAATTACTTCCAATTTGCGACGAACATGAGTAATAGGATAACCACATTTTGCCAATTCATCATAGAGAGAATGTTTTGTAAAGTCAATCTTATCAAAATTATTCAAGAGTTCATAAGGAAGAAAAGTAGTAACAAGGACTACAGGTTCAGTCCCTGCAAAACGCAGACGAACTAATTTATACACCAAGCTGTCCGCATCAAGGCCGAGTTTTTCAGCAACTTCCGGCGTTGGATTTTCATTGCGGAAAACAATAACTTGAGTTTTAGCTGTTAGTCCTTTAGATTGCATCTCACTGTCATAACTTTCAATAACGTGGGTAAATTCTTGACTAATTTTATTTTGACGTACCCTGGTACCACGATGACGTTTTTTCTCGAGAAGTCCCTCGTTTACAAGATTTTGAATAGCTTGTCGAATAGTAGGTCTACTAACATTATATTGGGACACTAGAATCATTTCTTTAGGAATAATGCTGTCTTTAGGGTAGATCCCAGAAATAATTTTTTTCTTAATATCATCTTCAATAAACTTGTACTTAGGTACTGCCATGAGCCACCGTCCTTTTACGTTCTGTGAGTATAGTATTATAGAACTTTTTTAACAATCTCCACTAGCCTTTTTATGTCCGTGATCTTAATACTAATATTTACTTTTAGGGGTGGGTCAAAGCTTAACTTTTGAGCCACCTCCTCTATTTATTCCGTATAAACATGTTCCATAAGTCAAAATGCTCCGTCTAACTTCGAATTACTCATAGCAAAGTACCCGCTATGTTCGCAATTTCGAGTTAGTACTCAAATTTTCCCGACTTATGTTACAACTCCATTGTTTTTACACCATCATCATTCATTCTCTTCTTCAAAGCATTGATGATTTCAATACCTGAACTGGTACCAATACGACAGGCACCAGCTTTAATCATCGCAAGAAAATCGTCCGAGTTCCGAACACCTCCAGCCGCTTTAACATATACACTTGAACCAACAATTTCTTTCATAAGTTGAACGTCTTCTACAGTAGCACCACTCGGACCAAATCCGGTAGCAGTTTTGATAAAATCAGGGCGAACTCGCTTGGCAATAAGTGCAACTTGTTTAATCTCGAACTTTGTAAGATACGGATTTTCAAAAATAACCTTGCAAAGAACCTCTTCATCATGACAAATCTTAACAATTCTAGTCATCTCATCCTCAATATAGTCATAATTTTTTTCTTTTAACTCAGTGATATTAATAACATAGTCAATTTCATTAGCACCATTAGCGATGGCATTCTTGGTTTCAAATTCCTTAGCTTCAATTGTCGTTTGCCCGAGAGGAAAGGCAATTGCAGCACCAGTATCAATATCTGTTTCTTTCAGCAATTCCGAGCAAAGTTTAGATTGAACTTGATTAATTGCAACCATCTTAAAATGATATTTCTTAGCTTCATTACAAAGTTTTTTCATATCAGCATCTGTTGCATATGCGTGCAAATTTGTATGATCAATCATCTGTGCAAAGTCATTAATAGTATACTCAGACATTTTAATCCCTCCAATTAGGTTATTACATAATGATAATAAAATCATTTGCTATTAAAGTCAACTTTCTTTTCATCTTTTTACAGATGTCCATAAATGTGAGAGACTGCGCTTACATATAATGATTTAAAGCGAGTCTTCATTTTATTAAGTAATCACCTATTATGAAGAAGATAATATCATGAAAATTAATTTATTTTCACACATCGATATAGTCAATGAACTTTTTCCCTCTTATAAACTAGTTGCAGGCACACTGTTCAATTCAACACTGTTCAACCAAATAAGGCAGGCATAAATGAATTTCGCAGATAAAATCAAGCGTGCCTCATACACAGATTTACCAAAGAACTGCTACGAATAGATAATATCAAGAATACTTCCATCAATTGAATACGACCATTCAAAATAACGGTCTGATTATCGCAGAACCTCAATTATTCAGGAAACTGTCTATTAATCTCAGTGCTTACTCACCAATGCATTCACTAAAAAAACAAAAAAACACCAGAAAGTGAAGTCAGGCACTTAAAAAAAGACTACCACAAAAGATTAGTTTTGCAGTAGCCCATAATATTAATCGCTAACGCTTAGTCCGTAATCAATTCATAAGAATCGGTAGAAATTCGCTTAAATAAACGTGATAATTCATTTAGCGCAACAACGTTTAGCTGATGCATTGCCCTTGAACAAATTGTATACACTAGCTGACGTTCATCCTCATCGTGATAATTTTGTTCACTAGCATCCCACATTATTACTGCATCAAATTCCAGACCCTTTGCCAAGAAAGCAGGAACGATGATGTTGCCAGCAGCCAGACGTTGATTTTCAGTCTTAATCAATGTGACCTTGACTCCTTGTGCTTGTAAATCAACGGTCAATTGTTGACATTGTGCTAAGGTCTTGCCAATAATCGCTGTCGTTAGCTGTGCTTCATCATTTTTTTGCAATTGTTCTGCGACCTTTTGAACCATTTGTTCTGCGTTACTGAATACTTGTAATTCAGGCAATTTACCTTGACGTTCAAAAGCCTCAACAGATGCCCCGCTAAGTAGGACCTGCTTTGTAAATTCAGTGATTTGTTTGGTTGAGCGGTAAGATTTCGTAAGTTGGACAACCTTGATTCCATCTTTAGGGAAGAGTTTACTCATTTCTTCTAATAAAGTATAACTTTCTTTTTTCGTAAATATGGCTTGATTCAAATCGCCCAATACAGTGAAACGCGTTCTTGGAAAGCTCGTCTTCAGACAAGCCAACTGATATGGTGTGTAGTCTTGGATTTCATCAATAAAGACATGCCGAATCTCTAGTTCGCCTCGCTTGCCAGTAATCAAATCATAGAGGTACAGATATGGGCTGACATCCTCCATCAACATTCTTTTCTCTTTAACAGCAGTGATTACACTTCCTATTTTCTTTTTCCATTGTTCCTCAGTAATTCCGGCTTGCTGAATGTCTAACAAGTCGGGAACACTGTTTAGAAAATGAATATATTGAGCATTGATATTCAAGAACCGGTTACGTTGTATATCTCGTTGAATCTGCTTATATTGTCCCATCACATACCGTCTTGTCAAAAAATGCAATTCAGCATCTCCGTCTCCAAGATCACGTGCATGGTCACCATAGAGCTGCGTTAATTCTTCTGGGCTCAACTCTTGAACTGCCTTTTCCACCCATTCTTCCTTGGCAGTCTGATCAATTCGCCTACTAAGTTGTTTCAGCAATCGTTCTTTTGTAGCTTCCAGCCGATTACGCAAATGATAGTTCTCGTTGAAACCATAATAGATTTTCTCAATGTGTTCCTTATCAAAGAAGAGCTCGCCTCTAAAACGAATATCTTTAAAACGCATTCCCTTCTTTTCAAGAAAATTACCATATGTTGTTGTTGCATTGAAGAATTGTAGACCATCCTTTAATCCCTGAATCTTTTTCTCACCAGTTGTCCTAGTCCGTTCAAAACGTTGCTGTAAAGTTTCAACTTTGAGCTTGGGAAGTCGTCGCTGAGCATACTGATAATACGTCATTTGAATCATATTTTGTTCACCCAAATCAGGTAGCACTTGATCAACATAATCATTGAACAATTGATTAGGAGAAAAAAGAATCACTTGGCTTGAAGTCAAGTTACCTCTGAAACGGTACAACAAGTAAGCAATACGCTGTAAGACTGCCGAAGTTTTCCCAGAACCAGCTGCTCCTTGTACAAACAACAATTTGGCCTTGGTCTCACGAATAATTTGATTTTGTTCTTTCTGAATAGTTGTTACAATGCTCTTCATTTTTGTATCTGAAGAATCATCCAACACATCTAAGAGCATCTGATCTCCAACTGCTTCATCAGTATCAAAAACTGTCTGAATTGTGGCATCTTCTACTAAAAATTGACGTTTTAGACTTACATCAACGTTTTGCGCCCCATCTGGCGTCTCGTAGGAAACTTCACCAATTCCCCCATCATAGTAGACACTTGAGATAGGTGCACGCCAATCATAGATTAAGAAGTTATCTGGTCGATCACTAAATGATCCTAAACCAATATAGACAGATTCTTTTTTTAGTTCGCCTTTTTCTTTGAAGTCGATTCTTGCAAAGTACGGTTTCTTTTCTAGTTTTGCTAAAATGTCCAGTCTTCTGGCAGCTAATTTCCAATTATTCTCACGTTCTTGTAAGAGTTGCTGCTGCTGTCTAACTGTCATTGCAGTCTCAAATATTCCTGAATAAGATTCTGTCTTAATTCGCAGATTGTTTGAAAAGTCTTTCTTGATAGCTTGTGAATCTTTTTTTGCGCTTGCAATCTCTTTTTGATGTTTCTTTTGGGCAATCTTAATCTTGCCAACTACAGCATCCATACGCTTTTGTTCTTGAGCCTTAATATCAGAATTCATAGATTTTCCCCCAATTGCCTAAATTCTTGTCATACAATTTTAACACCTTTATCCTCTCCCCACAATTAAGGATATCTAGTATTATTTAAAAAAATATAAATCCTGTGTAAAATACTAGCTTTTAAGTGCAATCTTCGTTAAAATTATCTACAAATTAACTTAAAGGAAGTGATTGTCTTGATTAGCAACATACTCTATTTTCTATCTCATCTCCAACTCTACTTGTTACCGCTAGTTGAGACATTAGGCGGTTGGGTATACATTGCACTCTTCGCAATCGTTTTTATGGAGACTGGACTCGTAGTGTTCGCCTTCCTTCCTGGAGAGTCCCTTGTTTTCTTCGCAAGTACCTTAGCGGCGATTACAGGTTCTTCACTTGATATCAAAATTCTTGTCCCTGTATTCTTCTTTGCTGCCTTGATTGGTGATACAGTCAACTATGAGATTGGCTGCAACCTCCACAGGCTGCCATTTTTTAGAAGGTTCCTTTCTGAAGATAAGCTTGCAAAGGCACAGGCATATTTTGAAAAACACGGGGGAAAGACAGTAATGTTTGGAAGATTCATTCCCTTAATCAGAACTTTTATTCCATTAATTTCAGGAAGTGCTCGCATGAATTACAAGCGTTTTTGTATCTACAATCTCCTTGGGGTACTAATTTGGGTAGTTTTAGGTTCTTCGCTAGGTTACTTCTTTGGCCAATTAAACTTTGTTCAAAATAATTTCTCTGTTATCTTAGTATCTTTCGGGCTGATATCAATCATACCAGGAGTCGCAATCTCACTTTATCGTTTCATCAGAAATAGGCGAGTTGTTTAAAGAAATCTTAAAATAAATTTGTTATAAAAAGAACTTGATTTCGGTTTAATTAATGCCGTAAACAAGTTCTTTTTGTTTACCTGCTTGCAGGAATTCTTCCAACCGCCTTTAAAATTTTGGTACTAATGATAGCTGAGATGCAGTATGTGTTCTCTACCATGAATAATTCAAAGCAAGTTTAGAAAATAATATAACAATCGTAAGAACTTTCATAGTCTCACAATTATCTGTATACTGTTAATATGTGCCAAACTAGTAAATTGGCTATAAATTTAGGAGGAGAAAAAATGGTTTTCACAATTTATTTTGTTCGCCATGGACAAACAATCTTCAATCATTATAATCGAATGCAAGGATGGTGTGATTCACCACTAACTGAAAAAGGAATATCTGATGCACATAAAGCTGGAAAAAGGCTTGCGGTAAAGCATTTCACTAATGTGTATCATAGTGATACTTCACGTGCCAAGAATACCTGCCATATCATTATGGGTGAGAATAACAATTCAAAATCAATCCCAGAACCAACAACGCTTCCACAATTCCGAGAACAAGGTTATGGATATTTTGAAGGCTGTGATTCAAATCAAGCATGGTTGATGGTTGGAGCAAGACATAACTGTCGCTCATTTCCAGAAATAATCTCAAAATACTCAATTGAGGATTCACGTGATTTCATGAAAGAAATTGACCCATTTCACGAAGCAGAAAACAATGATGAATTCTGGACACGCGTCAATTCTGGTTTTGACTATATTCGTAGTCAGCAAAAAGATGGGGATGAAGTATTGGTAGTCAGCCACGGTACAACTATCCGCAGCATTGTTCATCGCTTTGCACCTGACATTGACATCATCTCTCTCAGCCCACAAAATGGTTCTGTAACAAAAATGATTGTTGCAGATGACGCTATTTCAGTTGAATATTTTAATCATTATACCGATGAACAAGACTATTAATATTTTGCTATAAGTAATTCGAAACTAGACGGAGTATTTTGACTTATGAAACACGTTTGTCCGTAATAAAAATAGAGACCAAGCCAAAACTTAACTTTTGACCTTGTCTCTATTTTTCTGTTAATCATAAATTATCACAATAGTCGCGTCAGTATTTTTACCTTACCACCTATTGCTTTACTTCCATTTACACGTGTCTGCTATTCCTCGTAACTAGCAGCACGTTTTTTATATTTGGCAACTTCATCTTCTGAACAACGAACAAAGTGCCCTGGAGTAATTTCATGCATCTTACGCGGCTTATTTTCATCATCAATTTCTTGTGCTGAATCATAAACAATTTGCTTGCGGTTCCTTTCAAATTCTGGATCAGGAATTGGTACAGCTGAGATTAAGCTTGCTGTGTAGTCGTGCAATGGTTTTGTATAAACATCATCAGACGTTCCAACTTCCAAAAGCTTGCCATAATGCATAACTCCAATTCGATCAGAGATGTACTTGACCATTGAAAGGTCATGAGCAATAAAGAGATATGTTAAACCTTGTTTTTCCTGTAAATCCTTCAATAAATTAACAACCTGAGCTTGAATTGAAACATCTAAAGCAGAGATTGGCTCATCAGCAATAATGAACTTAGGCTGCACAGCTAAAGCACGTGCAATTCCAATTCGCTGACGTTGTCCACCTGAAAATTCATGCGGATAACGACTCGAATGATCCTTGTTTAATCCTACTATTTCTAGAAGATCCTCGACCATCTTGCTGCGTTCTGCATCATCCTTAGCCAAATGATGAATATCAATTCCCTCTGCGACAATATCCTTAATCTTCATTCTTGGATTCAATGAGGCATATGGATCTTGAAAAATCATCTGCATTTCTCTTCTGAATGCATGCTCTTCTTGTCGTGTTTTTAATTTATTAATGTCTTGTCCATCAAAAATAATCTCACCATCGGTTGGATCATATAAGTGAATAATACTTCTACCGGCCGTTGTTTTACCAGAACCAGATTCACCCACAAGTCCAAAAGTTTCTCCTTCATAGATATCGAAACTTACATCGTCGACAGCTTTGACCAAATCAGATTTCCCCACATTAAAATATTGTTTGAGGTGCTTAACTTCTAATAGCTTTTTCTTCTTCTCTGACATGGGTCTTCTTCCTTCCTAGGCCTTTACTGACTTATTGACACTCATCTCAGCAAATAGCTTCTGACGACGTATAATCTCGGTTGGTGGAGTTACTTTTGGAGCATCTGGATGTAACAACCAGGTAGCAGCGTAGTGTGTATCTGAAACCTTGAAGAAAGGTGGTTCTTGTTCAACATCAATCTTCATTGCATAAGTACTCCGCGCAGCAAAAGCATCACCCTTTGGCGGATCTAACAAGTCAGGTGGAGTACCCGGAATTGCCTCTAATAATGTACTTGAAAGAGTTGGCATTGAATTCAATAATCCCCATGTATACGGATGCTGTGGATTATAGAAAATTTCATCAACCGTGCCATATTCAACAATCTTGCCTGCATACATTACGGCAACTCTATTAGCCATCCCGGCAACTACACCCAAATCATGTGTGATAAAGATAATCGAAGTCTCGATTTTTGATTGAAGTTCCTTCATCAGGTCAAGAATTTGTGCTTGGATTGTCACATCAAGAGCAGTAGTTGGTTCATCAGCAATCAGTATCTCTGGATAGCAAACCAATGCAATCGCAATAACGATTCGTTGGCGCATACCACCTGAGAATTGATGCGGATATTCATTAATCCGCTTTTCAGGATCAACAATCCCCACAAGCTTTAAAATATCCAATGCCTGTGCCCAAGCTTTCTTCTTCTCCATTTTCTTGTGTTTCATTAGCGGTTCAGCAATCTGCTGTCCGATTTTCATTGTTGGATCTAATGAAGTCATTGGATCTTGGAAAATCATTGCGATATCCTTACCACGGATATTTTGCATCTCTTTTTCAGATTTCTTCAAAATATCCTGACCATGATACATAACTGAACCACCAACAACCTCTGCATTATTTGCAAGTAATCCCATTAGACTCTTTGTTGTAACTGACTTACCTGATCCTGATTCGCCAACTATTGCAAGCGTCTCACCCTTGTCTAGATGAAAGCTCACATCACGGATGGCTTTGACATCGCCAGCATAAGTGTGGAAATTGATTTCCAAGTTCTTCACATCTAAAATTCTCTCAGCCATTTTGCCACCTACCTTCTAGTCTTTGGATCAAATGCATCACGTAGACCATCACCTAATAAGTTAAAGGCAATCATCAATACACACAATACAATTGCTGGATACCACATCTGATATGGTAAGAATTGGAAGTTCTTCTGTCCATCATTAAGCAATACACCAAGTGAAGTCTCTGGCGCACTGATACCAATCCCAATGAAACTCAGGAAGGCTTCAAAGAAGATTGCCGTTGGGATAGTATACATTGTCTGAATAATAATAATACTTGAAAGGTTGGGTACCAAATGTTTCCAAGCTATCTTAGGTGCCGATTCTCCCAGTGACCGCGCAGCCAGCACATATTCTTGCGACTTAAGCTGCAGTGTTTCCGCACGAATCATTCTGGCCATTGTTGTCCAACTTGAAATCGCAATTGCAGCGATAATTGATGTCATCCCTGGTTTTAAAACCAATAACATCAAAACAACAATGACTAGACTTGGAACGGACGAGATGATTTCAATAATACGTTGCATTACATTATCAACTCGTCCCCCTTTCCAACCGGAAATAATCCCATATGCAACACCAATGGTTAAGTCAAAGAATGTGGCCACAAGTGCTACTATCAATGAAACTTTTGTACCATAGATAATTCTTTCAGCAAGTGAGCGTCCTAAGTAATCTGTTCCTAAAACAAAATATTTATCTGAAGAAATATTATTTTGCTTATACTCATCTACCCATTCACCCGCAACTTTTAACTTCCCATTAAAACCATTAATAGGAACACCAGGTATTTTTGCCGGTAAGTTGGCATAGTTTGGTGCTGACTTGACCAATGAGTCATGGTCAATAAAAAACGATGAACCAAAAGCCACAATCAGCATCAAAACAATAATCCATAATGAGATGAATGCACCTTTATTCATTTTCAAACGGCGCCAAGCATCCTGGACGAAGGTTAATGATGGAGCAGCAATTTTTTCGTTGTCTAACTCTTCGGCTTTTGGTAAAGCCTCAAAGCTGTCCGGATTTAATTTAATTTTTTCTTCCATCTGCTTAATCTCCATTTCCACTTAATCGAATCCTTGGGTCAATGATTCCATAAACAATATCTGTCAATAAGATCACAACAACCAGTCCAGCAGAGAACAACATCGTCACACCCATAATCGTTGGGTAATCATTTGTTGTAATCGACTTAACAAACTGTTCACCAATCCCAGGAATAGAAAAAATATTTTCAATAACCATTGAACCTGTCATAAGAGCAACCGTATATGGCCCGATTAATGTTACTAAGGGTATCAAACTATTCCTCAATGCATGGTGATAAACTATCCCAAATTTTGTTAGTCCTTTGGCTCTAGCAAGTTCAATATAATCCGAGTTCAAAACATCTACCATTCCAGTTCGGATAAAACGAGCCGTTTCTGCGAGTGGCCCGACTCCTAGAGCAATTGTCGGTAATACTGTGTAGCTGAAGCCACCCCAGTCAGCAATTGGAAACCAACCCAATTTAAGAGCAATATAAAACTGTAATAAAACAGCCAAAACAAAGTTGGGCACAGATTTACCAATGATAGAAAGAATTGTACATAAAGTATCAATCCAAGTATTTCTATTAATAGCCGCAAAGGAACCGATAATAATTCCTATCACAACTCCAAAAATCATTGCTTGAAGACCCAACTGAGCTGAAGCACCAATTCTACTTGAAATCAAATACGAAACTGGTTGATTGCTATATTGGAATGAAGTTCCTAAGTCTCCATGCAACATACCTCCGAGATAAATAAGGTATTGCAGCCATATTGGCTTATTCAATCCATACTGCTCATTCATAATTTGGATCTGTTGCGGTGTCATCTTTTCCTGATTAGAGTACGGTGTTCCTGGCATTAATTTCATTAGAAAGAAAGTAATGGTTGCTACCAAGAATAACGTCAATACCATGTAGAAGACACGTTTTAAAAGATATTTACGCATATTTTTTCCTCACATTCTAGTTCTTACTCTAAAGTTAGGGCAGATAATATCTATTTTACATTATAATCTAATTTTGTTCCATACACTAATCGGGGGATAACTATGTTCAGTTAATCCCCCAATTAGCTTTTAATATTATTTTAATTCAACTAATTATTTTGCAATATAAGTATCTTTAAAGTTGTAGTTAACCCCAGCAGCATTGTAAATAACACCCTTAACTTTTGATTTAACTAAAGTTGCTGTTGCTTGTTGATACAATGGGGAAATACCTTGATCGTTTAATAAGATCTTTTGAGCCTTAACTAAGTCATTCCAACGTTTTGTTGTATTAGCAGCATCAGTTGTCTTAGAAGCTTCAATCAACTTATCGTACTCAGTGTTTTTCCACTTACCATTGTTTTGTGAATTGTCCGATGTGAAGAGATCCAAGAAACTAATTGGGTCAGAGAAGTCAGCGCCCCAACCACTAATAACAATTCCAAAGTCTCCACTAACTGAACGTGCTAAACGTGTCTTGAATGGCACATTCGAGACAGAAACCTTGGCACCTGACAAGTTCTCTTCAATCTGACTTTGCACGAACGCTGTAGAATCTTTGGCCTTATCTGTATCATCACTAAGTAATTGAATATCCAATGATGTTACACCAAGTTCTTTCAAGCCTTTTGCCCATAACTTCTTAGCTTCCGCACGATTTGTTGCAACAGCACTCTTAACTGAAGCTGCATCAGCAAAATCTGTACCATTTAACTTAGCTAAGCCTGTTGATGCTAATCCCTTGGCTACTGTTGAACCATCGCCAAGAACCTTGTTTACAAATTGCTTGCGATCGATAACCAATGAAATAGCCTTACGGATATTAGCATTTTGGTATTCTTTCTTTGTTTGGTTATATTGCAGATAGAAAGTCGAAGCACCCTTACGAGTTACAAGTTGCTTTGAGTTAGATAACTGCTTAGCTTGTTCTGCACTCAGATTTGTTTCATCTAACTTACCAGATTGGTATAAGTTATATGAAGTTGTTGTACTCTTGTTAACCTTAAAGTTGATTGCTGAAAGTTTAACATTTTTCTTATCCCAGTAATCGCTATTTTTCTTCAATGTCCAGCTTAAGTTTGAACCAGTCCATTTTGTAAGCTCAAACGGTCCATTGTATACCATGTACTTAGAAGCTGTCCCATATTTGCTACCATATTCCTTAACTGCTTTTTCATTTTGTGGGAAGAATACAGGGAAGCCCATCAATAACTTGAAGTATGGAAGTTTCTTATCTAATGTTACAACCAACTTATAATTGCCTTCTGCCTTGATTCCTAAAGTAGAGACAGCCTTCTTGCCATTCATGATATCATCAGCATTTGCAATCCCACTAAATAAGTAAGCATATTGTGATGATGTCTTAGGATTAACAGTTCTTTGCCAGCTGTAAACGAAATCTTTGGCAGTAACCTTTTGTCCATTACTCCACTTAGAATTTTTACGCAATGTAAATGTATATTTCATGCCATCATTAGAAACTTGTGTCTTGGTAGCAATTCCTGGTTCGATTTTACTATCCTTACCTAAACGATATAAACCTTCGTTTGTATTGTTCAACGTATCAAAACTCACAACATCAGTTGCCGTTGATAAATCCATTGTAGGCAATTCTGCTGACTCGTTCCAATTAAGTACCTGTTTTGAAGCTGTAGAACTACTCTTAGAACCACAAGCCACTAAGAATACCGAAGACAAAGCTACAACTGTACCAAGCTTTGCGAATTTATTTATTTTCATCGCACTATTACCACCCTTGTATGTTTCTAAAAGAAACTATTTTTTAACAGTGATTAAATTTTATATGATAACTAAATTAAATACAAGTATAAATTCTTACTTTATTCATATTTTTCCCACATTTTACCATCGTTTATGCTCTTTTTTTGAATTTTATAAAAAAAAATCCGGGTTCTCTTTTTTTATTCAAAGAAAAAATGGCTTTTAGCTTTAGAAAGCAAACGATAAACTTACATAATTGAAAATTCTATGCATTTTCTAATGTTCGCTTTTAACTCACTTAAAAAACATTCAAAAATCATTCGCTATCTCCCCTGTATTTTTTACCTTCCGGCAGGCATTCGTGATAAATGTTATAATTATTACCATTAGAGGAGGTTTTTACAATGATTCCAGTTATTACTGCAGGTATCGAAGCACAGCAAGAAAATTTTGATTATTTAATGGATGAATTAACAGAATTAGTAAAAGCAAATAATATGACAGTTGTTGCCGATGTCCGCCAACGACTCCAAAAACCAGCAGGCGCAACCTATCTCGGAAAGGGAAAAGTTACAGAAATTGCAGAAATTGCTCAAGAAACTGGTGCACAATTTCTAGTTCTAAATGATGAGCTGTCCCCAACGCAAATTCGTAATCTTGAAAAGAGTATAGATATCGCTGTTTTAGATCGTACAGAACTTATTTTAGAAATCTTCTCAAATCGTGCCCGCTCAAAAGAAGCTCAGATTCAAGTTGAAATTGCCCGACTAAAATATAAAATGCCCCGGCTAAGAGTTGCACCAGATATTAAGTTAGATCAGCAAAGTGCAAGTGGTGCTTTAGCAAATCGTGGTGCTGGTGAAACAAAACTTGAATTAAACAAACGAACTCTTCAAGATAAAATTTCATTTCTGTCACGAGAATTAAAAGAAATTGACAAAGAATTCGAAATAAAAAGTAAGTCTAGGCGTAAATCAAATCTACCTAGCGTTGCACTTGTTGGCTATACGAATGCTGGTAAGTCAACTACAATGAATGGATTGCTCTCGTTATTCTCAGAAGAAGAGACCAAGCAAGTTTTTGAAAAAGATATGCTTTTTGCAACCCTAGATACTTCTGTAAGAAACTTGAGCTTCCCAGACAATAAGAAGTTTCTCCTAAGTGATACAGTTGGATTTGTAAGCAAACTACCTCATAATTTGGTTGAAGCGTTCAAGTCAACACTCGCTGAGGTTAGGGAAGCCGATTTGTTAATCCAAGTAATTGATATTTCCGACCCACATGCTAAAGAAATGATTGCCACAACAAATCAAACGCTCGAAGAATTAGGTGTCAGCAATAAAAAGATGATTTTTGCTTATAACAAAGCTGACAAGGCCGAATTAGATTATCCCACTATTGAAGGAATGAATCTTACTTATAGTGCCCGAGATGAAGCATCTTTGAAAGAACTTGCTGGTCTGATAAAAAAGCTTCTTTTTCCTGGCTATCAGAAAATGAGATTTTTAATACCTTTCACTTCAGGTAGCTATCTTGAACAGCTAAATTCACAGGCGAATGTGCTCAACACTGAATACACTGTTGATGGTAGCATCGTAACAGCCGAAGTTTCCCCCATTCAAGCACAATATTTCTCTAAATTTACTTATTCTGAATAAGGATACCATCTCAAAAAATTCTATCTGATAAAAAAGGGAGTTGTGATATAAGTCGAGAAAGTTTGAGTACTAACGTGGAATTGCGAACATAGTAAGAACTTTGTTATGAGTAATTCGAAGTTAGACGGAAAATTTTGACTTATGGATCACCGTTTATATGGAACAAACAAAGGGGTCTGGATCAAAAGTTTAATTTTTTTGACGCCCCCGTTGGGTATTTAAGCTAAAAATTATTTAAAAGAAACAAAAAAAGTCTTATTTATTAATTATTAATATTTTTTTACATTTTTTTCTATTGGAAGCCACCCTACTTTTAATCCCACCATTACCACACTAGCAGTTACCCAACTCTTTTTTCTAGTCTTGAAGCAACCAACGAGAGTGCATAACAAACAACAAAATACAAAACAGCTAATGCCACAAACATTGGAATCAAATATCTCGTGTTCTGCCCATAAATTATCTGTGCGCGATACATTAATTCTGGCAAAACAATGATTGTAGCCAAAGATGTATCCTTTATTAATGAGATAAATTGGCTTACTAAAGGTGGAATCATTTTCTTCAATGCCTGTGGTAAAATGATATAGCGCAGGCCTTCCCAATAAGTCAATCCATTTGCACGTGCACCTTCCATTTGCCCAGTATCGACAGCTTGAATCCCACTTCTTACAATTTCAGCAATCATCGCCGATTCGAAGACTGTCATCGCTGTAATTGCCGCAGTCAGCGGATCCATCCTAATTCCAATTTTTGGTAATCCAAAATATGTGAAAAAGATCAGCAACAACAAAGGTAGGTTTCTAATTAAATCAACGATAATTCCAACAACTCCCGAAACAATGGGGTAACGAATATATCTAACAATTCCTAGAAACAAACCAACTATTGAACTCAAAATTATTGAAATAACAGATACTTCAAGAGTGACCCATAACCCTTCTAGCAAGAAGCGAAAGTTTATCCAAGTGTATGCTTCAGCAAAACTATTCATCTATCCATCCCTCCTTAGGCCAATTTTTTCTCAAGATATCGCATATAATAACTCAACGGTAATGTAATTATTAAATATAGGATACCTACAGCAATGTAGGTATTAAAAGTATCAAAGGTTGCCGAAGCAATCATGTCTCCTTGATACATTAAATCAAAACCTGCTACAAAGGCTAGTACCGAAGAATTTTTCACTAAATTAATAAATTGATTCCCCAGTGGCGGAATTACATACTTAAATGCTTGTGGTAAAACAATATGCCACATTGCTTGCATGAAACTCAGTCCATTTGCACGTGCACCTTCCATTTGTCCACCATCAACCGCCTGAATTCCTGCTCGAACTGTCTCAGCAATAAATGATGAAGTGTAAAGAGTTAAGCCAATTGTTCCCGCAGTAAAACCATCCATTGGAAAAACATATTGCGGTACAACCACATAAAAGAACATACCAATTACGAGCAGTGGAATATTACGAAAAACTTCGATATAAATCTTGCCAATTATACGCAAAAACTTAGATGGTAAAACTTCAAAGATTGCAACTGTGGAACCGATTATCAGGCTAAAGAACAAGGCAATCACACTACATAGAATTGTATTTTCTAGACCTGTCAGCAACTCTTGCCCATGCTGTTGAAAAACACTAATCATTGTTGGCTCGCCTCCTTCAAGTTAAATCCAGCTACATTTCCAAACCATTTTTGTAATAGTTTCTGATATGTTCCATCTTTTCTCATTTCGCTCAAAGCTTTATTGATTTTATTTTTCAATTCCGTTTGTCCTTGATCCACTGCTATTCCATAAGGCTCATTAGTAAAGGTTCCACCCACAACATGATACCCTGGATTTTCTGAAGCAATTCCAAACAAAATCCCGTTATCAGTTGTAAGTGCCTGTCCTTGACCTGATTTCAAAGCAGTAAATGCCTGTGCATAATCTTCAAGCTCTAATATCTTAGCATTTGGTGCTGATTTCTTAATATTAACAGCAGATGTCGACCCTTTGACTGCTAATACCGTAGTTCCTGCTTTATTCAAATCTTTAACGTTCTTAATACTACTGCCCTTTTTTACTAACAATGATTGTCCCGCCGCAAAATATACTTTTGAGAAATCAACAATTTTTTCACGATCCGGTGTAATTGTCATCGTTGCAATGATTGCATTAATATTGCCATTTTTCAGTAATGGTATTCTTGTTTTGCTTGTAACCTGAACAAATTTTGCTTTGCCTTTTGTACCTAATATTTTCTTGGTAACTGCCTTAGCGACATCAATATCAAAACCCTTAATCTGACCAGTCCCAACATCCATCAGTCCAAAAAGTCGAGTATCAGCCTTAACGCCCCATGTAATGGTATTATTTGCTTTATCTTCATTCCATGTACTTTGTGTTTTTGAAGATGAGCAAGCACCAAGGAGTCCTCCAAGAATAAAAACACCTGCTACAAGGAGCATTTTTCTTAGTCTTTTCATCAACTTTCCTCCTCTAATGCTTGATGATCTTACTTAAAAATTGTTTTGCACGTTCTTCTTTAGGTGCTTCAAAAAACTCGTCTGCTTGAGTATTTTCTAAGATTTCACCATTGTCCATAAATACAACCCGGTCAGCAACTTCACGAGCAAAACCCATCTCATGCGTTACGACAACCATTGTCATTCCCTCTTTTGCAATTGCCTTCATCACATTCAATACATCATCAATCATTTCTGGATCAAGTGCAGATGTTGGTTCATCAAATAGTAATGCCTTAGGTTTCATAGCTAAACTTCTAGCAATTGCGACACGTTGCTTTTGTCCACCAGACAGTTGCTTGGGGTATGATGCGGTCTTATCTGAAACACCAACTGATTCTAATAGTTTCAATGCTGTTTCTTTATTCTCAGCTTCATTCCTTTTCAAAACAAGCTTTGGTGCCAGCATAATATTTTCAAGCACCGTCTTATTATCATATAAGTTAAAATGTTGAAAAACCATTCCAACATCCTTCCGAATTTGGTTTAAATCCGTCTTTTTATCAGCCAAGTCATATCCATTAACCAACAACTGGCCTTCCTCAATTTCTTCTAAGCCGTTAATTGTACGAATTAACGTACTCTTACCCGAACCTGATGGGCCAATCACAACAACGACTTCACCTTTTTCAACCTGTAAATTGATGTTTTTCAGCGCATGAAATTTCCCATAATATTTTTCAACTTTTTTAAATTCAATAACTGGCATATTTTGTTCCCCTCCATGTAAATTAACTTATGATAATAAATATTCTAATTAAGTTTTCCTTTTTATGCAAGAAATATCTTTCTGTTTTCTAATCAACTAATGCTAGCAGAGTATATTTCATAAGAGTATTCAATAAATTATTTATTTTTAATACTGAATGATATTTCAAAACAAAATAAAAAACGCATCAAAATATTCAACGATACGTTTCTCAACTATTATTCTGAAATTCTGCCTAATATTCAAAGTTTCTTATTTACTCTGATATGCTACCTGTACACCAAGACTAAAAGGTCGTTCCTCCGATACAAGAGAAGACCTACCTGCAAATTTATGCAGCCCCCCCTGAATTACGACTGCGGCAAGAAATATCTCATATTTATCACCGATATCGGCAATTGGTGTTAATCCAATTCGTACTATCTGGCCTAGTTCTTTCCTCTCCAATGGATTTACGCCACCAAGAATAACAAATCGATCTCCGCGTTTCTCTAATTCAAAGTATGGAAGTGCAACTGGTTCCAGCAATGCATCAATTCCGTTATTGTTTGTACGAGCCAGCTTGAGTTGCTGTTCTTCTGACAAGCCACCGAAATCTAGGTTGAGATATTCTTGTTGTTCCAATACCGCCACTATTTTTTTCAGGTTAATATGATTCTCTTGACTCATATCAAGTGAAGCTGGCAGCATTTTTTCATTATTGAATATTCCATTAGTCTGCACATATCCTGCTCTGGATACTTTGCCCGTTTTCCCTATTTCTTCTTCCTTTGGCTTCAGATGCAATTTTTTCTCGATCCAAGGGGAGAAATCAATCCGCGATTTCTTTTTCGTAAAATAATGAATAACATTTAGATATGAAAAATAAAGCAATGCAATGAAAGCCAGAATAAAAAGCGCTCCTCTTGCCATATATCCATTCTTAAAAAATTGATCTGCCACATATAATAGATAAAAGTTCCCTACAGTTCCTAGAATGGTATAAACTCTATTTTTTAGCTTTACATTTATATTGATATATCCTAGATAACTATTGATAATCCCAATTATACTAAACAAAGAAGCACCTCCTATTCTGTCTTAGTTGTTTGAGCACTTGAACTTGCACTATCAGTCTGATTATCCTGCGTTGAACTACTTGTTGCTGTTGTAGCAGAGCTTTGACTTGTACTGCTGCTTCCATCTTGCGTTTGATTATCAGTTGCTGATGAACTGCTGTTTGAATGGGTACTACTACTTGATGTTGAATTTTCTTCTGAACTGCTATCTTTTTCTGAAGAAGACAAGGATTCTGAACTGCTTGAAGAAGGATTACTTGAAGAAGATTCACTAGATGAAACTGAATTTTCTGAACTTGTCTCCTTGCTCTCACTTGAACTGACTGAGGACGTCTGTGTCACAGTTCGTCCTTCATTTGTATTTGTCACAGTATTTACCGCAACATTCGTAGCTCCAAGTGCTAAAACTACTGACATTACCGCGAACGGCGTAATGAACGGTGGCGTTCGATATGCCATTTTAATCGCTCCATTTCTAAATAATATTTATATCTCTATTTTAAAATATTCACAAGACGTATAGTAGTTGCTGAGCCTAGTCTTTGCCTAATCTTATACAATCAGCACAAATTCCGTACAGTTCAAAATGATGGTCCTCAATTTCACACCCGGGAAGTTGTTCTTCAAAAAAGTCTAGTGGACACATCTGCACCTCTTGAACTTTTCCACATTTTTTACAGATAAAATGATGATGGTGCTGATGTACAAAATCGCACTGATACTTGACGCATGCGATTCCATCACGTGTCCGCTGCTCAATTATCCTAATTTCTTGAAATTCTTTGATGTTGCGGTAGATAGTATTGTGACTCATTCCTGGATAAATTTCATGCATATACTTATCAACGACTGCAACACTAACATATTGTTCTTGGAAATGGCTAAGATACTCTAACATACTTATTCTTTGCTTCGTGATCTTATAATTATTCTTCTGTAATATTTTCACTGCGATGTCAATCATTTTTTTCGCCTCCATACAAATGATAGTAATTGAGAGCATCTTTTGCAGTTGCTGGTTACTCATTAAACACACATGATGCCTTTTATCGCTTGCTTGCTGCTTCTTTTAGTACCTTATCCACAATGTTTTTTGTCTTTTGCCACATTCCATTTTCAATTATTTCACAAAAGGATACCAGTTTCGCGGGGATGTTCATATCTCGCTGAGCTTCAAAACTCGCTAAGCGTCTCACAACTTCTTGTTCAGATTCTCCGCGCCTTAAAATACGTGTTGCGAGTTGTTTGACATCGGGAACCTTAATATACCAAAACAATATTTGAATATCTTTTATTGTCTTTTTATAACTGAGAACTCCTTCAGTGTCCAATACTATGGTTACTGTCTTCGACTTCTGAAAAGCCAACTCTAATCCCTCATAAGAAGACCCATACATGTGACCTGCATATTCGACAAACTCAATAAAGTGATTTTTAAAAAAACTCTTTTTTGATTCAAAATAATAATCAACTTTATCTTTTTCCCCTATTCTGCGCGGCCTTGTAGTATGCGTAATTACTCGTGGAAATTCATACTTTTCGAGCAAATAATTCTGAATAGTTGTCTTACCTGAACCTGGTGCCCCACATATCACTATCAATCGTTTCATCTTTTCATCCATTCCAAGCTGATTAATTTTTCTAAGTTGACTTTTTGCATAATACCTTCCTGCATAGTAACCATTACATATAGCAATTATAATAACTCTAGTCTCTTATTACTATGAAAAAGCCAATAAAAAACTGATATTTCAAGATTTTTTCATACATTTCACAAATAACACTCTTGTAACAAGCATTTCCCGTTTATTTTATTTTCCCCGACATGAATTGACAGAACGCTTCAAATATGTTTATCATCTAAGTCATAATAATTAAATAAAGAAAAAGTGAGGTATTTCTTTTGAATCTAAAGGAACGCGTTTTACGCAAAGAAAGTCTATCCCGTTATATCACCAAAGACAATCGTTTTGTGAAAACCTTGGGTGCCGGTGATCTTATTGCACTTGGTGTTGGAGCTGTTATTGGTGCAGGAATCTTCATACTTCCGGGAACTGTAGCTGCTATGCATACTGGTCCAAGTATCGTATTATCATTTATTTTAGCAGCGATTGTTTGTTCTACAGCTGCATTATGCTATGCTGAATTTTCTGCAGCATTGCCGATTGCTGGCAGTGCCTATTCATTTGGAACAGTTGTTTTTGGTGAGATTGTCGGGTGGTTCCTCGGTTGGGCATTAATACTTGAATACATGCTCGCCGTTGCTGCCGTATCAACAGGATGGTCAGCTTATTTTAGGTCATTTCTATTGGGCTTTGGTATTCAGATACCTAAGGCACTTAGCGGCAACTTCGATCCAGCAAATGGAACATATATTAATCTCGCTGCAGTCTTAATTATTCTCTTAATTTCCTTCATGCTTTCCAAAGGTGTCAAATCTTCAATTAGAATTAACAACATCATTGTACTGGTAAAAATAGCTATTATTGTAATTTTTCTAATTGTTGGTGCATTCTATATTAAGCCCGCTAATTGGCAGCCATTTATGCCCTTTGGGGTTAATGGAATATTTGTGGGTGCCTCTTCTGTTTTCTTTGCCTATCTTGGATTTGATGTAGTTTCGGCTTCAGCCGCTGAAGTTAAGAACCCACGGAAGAATATGCCTTTAGGTATTCTTGGCACCCTTGTAATTTGTACTATTCTTTATATCTTAGTCTCTATTGTTTTGACTGGTATGATTTCTTATACCAAGCTGAATGTAGCAGATCCAGTTGCTTTTGCACTTCAGGCGGTTAATCAAAACTGGGTAGCCGGTATTATTTCTATAGGTGCTCTGGCTGGAATGTTCACGATGATGGTCACTATGATTTATAGTAGTTCCCGCTTAATCTACTCGATTGGGCGCGATGGGCTTTTACCTGATTTTCTCGGAAGAATCAATTCTAAGAGTCACACTCCAAACAACAGTATGCTCGTTGTCACAATAATCATTGCTACTCTGGGTGGATTAGTCTCACTCAATCAGCTTGCTAATCTGGTAAATATCGGAACCTTGATTGCATTTACCTTCGTTTCTTTCGGAATACTTCCGCTGCGCAAACGAACAGATATCTCTCATGACGGCTTTAAAGTTCCATTTTATCCTATTTTACCAATTATTTCTGGAGTTTTGTGCATCATCATGATGACACGCCTATCTGCGGAAACATGGGTTGCATCAATCCTCTGGTTTATTATCGGGATGGTTCTTTATTTCACATATGGCATAAAACATAGCAAATTGGAAAGTGAAAAATAAGCTAATAAATTTGTAAATTAATAAAATTGGAACAAACTAAAATTGGAACGAGGTCAAAATTATTTTTTGATCCGATCCTTTTTTTATTTTGCTCAATTATATTGTATAATCAAGCAATCAAGGAATTAAATCCAGGAGGTACGATCTTGAAAAACAATCAATTTGCTCATATTGCTACTCCAGATTCACAAAAAATTGCTGAGCTTGAAGGTATTGGTTACTTGACACCGGAAATGCTTGCAAGCAAGAATCTTGCAGAAGTATGGCGTGAGTTAATTATCCGAGCATTTCCACAAGCGCTGACAGCTAGCTCACAATCTGAGAAACTAGCTGCACTCTTAGCGGATAAAAATACTAACTTGCTCACATATACTGATCAAGGAAAATTTTCTGTAACTGCATTTTACAATGTTGCTTTACAATTATTAGAGTTTCTCCCAACTATTGACTTTGATTTTTCAAATCCACTAGATGCAATGAAAAAAATCAATCTTCCATATATTGACAATATTTCTACCACCACCGCATTATTTTCGGCATGGTATGAACTATTGTGTACCCACACAAAAAATGGTCAGTTATTGCTTGATAATTTGGCTACGCAGGGATTCTTCGTAAATTTTTACGGGAAAATTTCTCAACCACTTTTCTTCAACGGTAAGGCCCAACCAGTATTTGACACGGATAGACTAATCCGCGAAGTCGTCTACGTTGAATCCTCATTAGATACCGATAAAGATGGCAAACTCGATTTGCTGAAAGTAGAAGTAATCAGACCAGTTGAAACCAACATTGGTCTAAGAGTCCCAGCATTATATACTGCCAGTCCCTACAATCAAGGCACCAACGATGAAGACGGGGACAAGCTCATGCATTCAATGAATGTGCCTTTGATTCACAAAGTTCCAAACAACACAACCTATGACAATATTGCCTACCATTCTCCTCAGTTATCATTGCCTGATCCAAGAGTGACAGCCGGTACTACAACTGAAGCCTCCGAAACATTTAGCAGAGAATTCTCATACACTCTTAACGATTATTTTCTTGCCCGCGGTTTTGCCGCCGTTTATGCTGCGGGAATTGGTACCATGGAATCGGATGGTGTTCGGACATGCGGTTCAGAGGACGAAACAACTTCTACTGTTGCTATTATTGAATGGCTAAATAATCAGCGCCGAGCTTTTACGAATAAAACAGATAATGTTCAAATTACGGCTTGGTGGTGCAACAATGCCATCGCAATGACTGGTAGATCATATTTAGGAACACTTGCGACTGCTGCCGCAACAACAGGAGTTGCCGGGCTTAAAACCATTATCTCTGAAGCTGCAATTTCCAACTGGTATGATTATTATCGTGATGGTGGTTTAGTCGTGGCTCCCGGCGGATTTCCTGGAGAAGATGCCGATGTACTAGCACTAGAATGCTTTAGCCGAAAAAAACAGGCTGGTGATTATCTGACAGTTAAAAATTTATTTGACCAGCATTTACAACAGATTACTGAAGATCAAGATCGAACAACGGGAAATTATAATTCATTTTGGGATGCTCGCAATTACTTGAAAAACATTAAAAATATTAAAGCTGACATTGTAATGGTTCATGGATTAAACGATTGGAACGTCAAGCCCCGCAATGTTTATCAATTATGGAACTCACTGAAAGAACTGCCAGTCACACGAAAGCTCATCTTGCATCAGGGACAACATATTTATATCAATAACTTCCGTTCACTTGACTTCACTGATATGATGAATCTCTGGCTGTCATATAAATTATATAACGTGCCTAACAAGGCAGCTGAAGTTCTGCCTGATATACTTGTACAGGACAATTTGCAGGCTGAAACATGGCATAACTATCAGGATTGGGACTCAAACGAGCCTATACAAAATCTATTACTGCAACAACATGAGCTTGTTCCTGAAAATAGCGAATTGCAAGATGGTGCAGCTCACTTTCAAGATTATTTGAATGAAGAAGCCTTTTCCCTATACTCTTCAAATCATTCACTCTGGAAAGAGCATCTCTTACAAGTGGAGAATTCACCATTGAAAAACAACCGGCTAATCTTTAAATCAGCAATTTTTGATGAGGAGCTGCTTTTGCGGGGGACTCCCGAAGTTACTGTGAAAGTTTCTACAAATAAAGACCATGGATTGCTCAGCTTCATGCTTGTTGATTATGGAAGTAAAAAGAGACTCAAGCCAATCCCCACTACACTTGCGAGAAAATCACTTGGTTTAGGATACCATTGGCGCGAAGACGACTTGACAGAATTCACAATGGATAAAGAAACACCTTGGAAGATGATTTCTGTTGGTCACATCAATCTTCAAAATCGTACTTCATTATGGAAAAATGATGAATTGCTTCCAAATACCTTTTATCCAGTCTCATTGAAGTTGCAGCCAACATTCTATAAGATTCCAAAAAATCATCAATTGGGATTGGTAATTTATGCTACAGATATGCGAATGACAGTCCGTGGGAATGAAGAGCAGTCATATTCGATCCAATTAGCGGAAAGCAAATTGGCTTTGCATCTTTCTAAAAAAAGCTGAACCAGACGTTAAATTTTAATTTGTTTGCTTTATTTATGCAAGGACCGTTATGTTCGCAATTTCAAGTTAGTATCCAAATTTTACCAATCTATGCCACACTCTCTGCTCATGGTGGTATGATTAAATTATTGATAAAGAAATCGGGTGTATATTAATGAAACAAGGAACTACTATTCTTACATTAGATAATGGTTATCATCTTTGGACCCATACAGAAGGTAAAGGAAAAATCAAATTACTTTGCCTTCATGGCGGCCCTGGTGGTAACCACGAGTATTACGAAAATTTCGCTAGTAAATTAGCAAAGCTTGGTGTTCAGGTAACCATGTATGATCAATTAGGCTCTTGGTACTCAGATCAACCAGACTTTAGTATTCAGGAAAACATCGATAAATTTCTAAATATGGACTACTTTATAGATGAAGTAGAAGAAGTCAGAATAAAGCTTGGCTTAGAAGACTTTTATCTGATTGGCCAATCATGGGGAGGAATCTTAACACAAGAATATGCTCTTAAGTACCCTGAACATCTAAAGGGAATCATCATTTCTAGTATGACCGATAATATCGAAGAGTATGTAACTAATGTTAATAAGATTCGCGAAAAAGAATTTTCAGATGTCGATCTTGCTTTCATGAAAAAGTGTGAATCTGAAAACAACTATGCTAACGAGCGTTATCAATCTCTAATTGATAAATTAAACCAGGGATACGTTGACCGTAAGCAGCCACCAGCAATCTCACATTTAACAGATACAATGGCTACACCTGTCTACAATTATTTCCAAGGTGACAATGAATTTGTTGTCACAGGTAAAATGAAGGGCTGGGATCGTAGAAACGACATTCATAAACTACAGATGCCCACACTAATCACTTATGGTGAACATGAAACGATGCCGCTTGAAACAGCTAAGCGAATGGCTGCAACTATTCCAAATGCTAGACTGGAAACAACTCCCAATGGTGGGCATCATCACATGATTGATAATGCTCCTGTCTATTTTAAACATTTGGAACAATTTCTTGTTGATGTTGAAAGCCATCATTTTCCGGAATCGAAAAAATAGAGCAGGTGTGCGTTCCATTACAGATAGTGACCCCCTCAAGTTGGACAAAAATCTAACTTAGGAGGTCCTTTTATGATTATAATATGACTTTGCTTTGAACCTTCTTGCAGACAAAGATTATCTTCACAGCAGAGGAAGCTTCAAAAACACAACCTTATCATTTAACCCCTGGATTTACTGAATTTGAAATAATCATTGTTAGGAGATTTGTCCATTGGGATCAAAAACGACAATTATTCAAGAATTTGCAAATTATACGCTTAAAAATATTTTTGCATCTCTAGGGCTTTCACTATATGTGATTGTTGATACTTTATTTATTGCGCTCGCTGCTGGTGCAATTGGACTAGCTTCTTTAAACATTGTTCTCCCCATCTTTAATCTTTTTAGTTCTGTTGGTTTGCTGCTTGGAATTGGCGGCGCAACGATTTACTCTATGAACAAAGAAAGACACTTGAATAATACTATTTCGTTGTACGGTCAATTGCTCATTCTAGGAATTTTGGTTGGAATTTTTTTTGTAATTATTGCAAATCTATTCACCAATCAGCTTTTATATTTGATGGGAGCAAATTCACAGACAATTGCTGTGGCTGCACCCTATCTCAGAATCATTTCTCTTTCAGCCCCGCTCTTCATTGCAAACTATATTTCAGTTAATTTTATTAGAAATGATGGTAATCCCAAGTTAACAATGATTGCTACCTTATCTGAAACTGGTGTAGTGGTAATTGCCGATTACCTTTTAGTCTTTACATTTGGATTGGGGATGAATGGTGCTGCATTTGCAACACTCATCGCCCCCTTGACAAGTCTTGCAATTCTCACAAATCATCGCTTTTTTCCTGCAAGAAACCTTAGATTAAAATTGAGAATGCCAAATTTTGTTCTAATAAAATCTGTCATCAGGCTTGGATTTCCCTCCTTACTAACAGAACTAAGTACAGGCATTAGTATCTTCGTTTTTAACATCGTTCTACTAAGATTGGGCGGTAATTATGAAATTGCAGCTTATGGAGTAATTGCTAATATTGGTATCATTGTTCTGGCTTTCTTCAACGGTGTCTCATTCGGAATGCAGCCGCTCGTTGCTCGTGAGTATGGCAAAAACAACTGGGAACATGTACACAAGATACTCTATGCTAGTCTGATCACCTGCTCTGTAATTGCTTTAGTTGGTTATTTATTTTTAATTATTTTTAAATATCCTGTCATTAATATTTTTAATAACGAACATAACAACTTATTGGTAACATATGCTAGTTATGGTATTCCTCTTTATTTTCTAAGTCTCTTTTTTTCAGGAATCAATATAAATATCATGCTTTTTTCTGTTTCTATCAATCAACCGCGCCTATCATTTTTCATATCGCTGCTTCGCGGTTATCTGATTTTACTACCCACTATTATCATCTTTGGTTACCTATTTGGCATAACAGGGGTTTGGCTAAGTGTTCCTTTTACCGAACTGATTGTTGCCCTTTTTGGTACTCTTTTTCTGCGAAACATCCTTACGCAGAATTTTGCATGATATAATCTATCTGTGAGGAATGCTATTTAATAACATAGAAAGGAAGTGAAGTTGCTCAAGACGTCGATTCATCTAGCAATGCATTAGGTACTAGGTTCCTTCGTTTAGCAACTCGTATGAATATCAAAAGAATTGATTATCTTGTTTTGAACGTTTCCAATATCTCACGTGCCGTACGCTTCTATCACGAGGTTTTTGACATGCCTATCATCTCTGAGAATGCTGAAAAAGCAGTTATGCATTGTGGCCACCAGCTACTAGAATTACAGTTAGTGCCTTCTGCAACCAGCAGCAGCCAACGTGTTAGTTTCTGTATCGTAGCAAGCACACCTATGGAAGACGTATTGAATCACTTGGCCAGCTACTATGTTCCTGTCCTCAATGAACCAAGCGAGAAGGTTGGAGCTTCTGGAAAAATGACTGCTATTAGAATCAAAGACTATGATGATAATATTATTGAAATTGCCGTCTATCAACACTAACTAGAATTTTAACTTATGAAACACGTTTATTAAGAAATAACTAGCGAGGCTTGGCTAAAATATAACTTTTGGCCAAGCCTCGCTAGTTATTCAAATATAAGCAAAAATCTTTTGTCATGTTCTACTATCTCAGCGTTTTAAATTCGCTTAATACTTCAAACACTATCGTTTATTTCTTAAAGTCTACTCTTGAACTAACTAACTTAATAATAACAGCACCTAAAACAGATACAGCTAACTCTCCAGCCGCAACCGTCAAATATGTTTCCCAAAAGGGGATATGGCTAATCAAATATAGTTCCAGTGCGACACTCCACATTGAAACCGTACATACAACTACGCTGACGGCTAACTTTCCTGTTGTCGTCTTCGCATATTTACTAAGCCAATAACTGATTGACGTCATCATAAGTGAGCCTAGTGATCCAAAAATAACATCTGTAATCCCAAGATTAGACCATAAATTGGCGATTACACAACCAATTGTGATTGCCCAGATATAGCGTTTATTAAAAATAGCAAGATTATTTAGGGTCTCTGAAAGTCTGAACTGAATAGGCCCATATGCCAATCCCGAAGCTGTCAAAGTCAAAACAACATACATTGCAGCAACTAGCCCAGCCTTAATAATTCCCACTGTCTTTTCGTGTGAACTTTGCATCTATGATACCTCTTTCTAGTTTTTTATTCCGGTGGGATTTTCGCGAACCACCGTTATGATACTTGTAATTATAACAAAAGTCAGTATGGACACAAAAAAGAAAATTTGCAAATTAAACTAAAGATAAGTAGAAATCAGTATAAAGTTTAGCTTTTAATCCAATCCGCTATCGATTGCGGATAAACATACTTCACAAGTTAAAATTCTCCGCCTAACTTCTTTTTAAGATACTTTTCGAACTGTCCATAGGGCTTGTAACCCTTAATTTTTTCTTTTGGAACACCATTCTCAAATAAGAGTGTACAAGGAATACTCAGCACATCAAACTGCTGTGCAATTTTTTGATTTTCTTGAACATCTACTCTCCCAAAGAAAAGCTTGTTACCAAAACTTTTCTCCAATTCTTCAAAAACGGGTGTAAACATCTGACATGGTCCACACCAATCTGCATGAAAAGCAATAAGTGCTAAGCCCTTAGGAATATCCGACTTACTTACTATTTCCGTCACCATATTACACTCCCTCAGTTGTCATAGAATGAATTTCTCAATGACTTCTGCAACTGCACTGTTGTTATTATCATTAGAAGTAATAAAATTAGCATTTTCCTTTATCAATTCATGTGCATTTGCAACAGCAACCCCCAGACCCGCGGTTTTTATCATGGCTAAGTCATTGCCACTATCTCCAATTGCAATGATTTCGTCTTCCTCAATATTTAACATCTTACCCAGTTTAATAAGTCCTTGACCCTTATCAGCTTTTGCAGAATTAAATTCAATATAGCGATCTGATGAAAAAGTAATATTCAATGAATCATCAATGTTCCTTAGAACCTCCCCTTCTATTTTCTCACGCTCTGCTTTGGTTGGTACATTAAAGATTATCTTTACCAATTCGGTTCCTGCCAATGCATCAATGTTGTCTTCTTTCAGTTCCTCCCAATGAGCAACTCTTCCAGAAATATAATTAATTTCTTTGGAATTGATATTCCAAATATAAAGTTTATCCAGTGAGTACACATGAATACAGTAATTATTTTTCACACCTAACTCAAAAAGTTGTCTTATGACTTTAAATGACAAAAGATTGGTTGTTAAAATTTGATTTCCTTGATTCTCAACAATTGCTCCACCATTAAACGAAATCACATAAGAATTTTCTTGTTGATACAGTCCTAGCTCACGTAAATTATCTTGGACTGTCAAAAAATTACGTCCAGTATTGGGGACAAAAAAAGCTCCCTGCGCAACCGCTTTCTTAATTGCTCGAACATTTTCTGGCGAGATTTTTTTCTGATCGTTCAAAAGTGTTTCATCTAAATCACATGCAATTAACTTATACATTTTTTAATCACCAATCCTTTGAATTTTAAAATCCGCTTTTACTTATCTTCTCACACGATTTATAATAAGTGTGATAAAAATTGCTAACAAAACAACCCCTGCAAATAATGGGGCTGGAATTTCAATGTCTATCATGGGAATCGAAACAAACAGCTTTACTGCAATTAATCCGATTAAGGCATACGCCATTACCTCAAGTTCAGGTATGATTTCCATAAGTTTGATAATTATTTCGGCAATTCCACGCATACACAAAATACCAATCATCCCACCTAGCAATATAATTACTGGGTTTGAAGAAATTGCTAGTGATGCTAATACAGAATCAATTGAAAATACAATATCCATCAATTCAATGGAGATTACAACGGACCAGAATAATGGTAATAGCCGCTTGCCTTTTGCCCTTTTCCTCTTGGTAATAGGATGGTACATGTGATAAAAATGTGCTAGTGCTAGATAAAGCAAATACCCCGCACCGACTACCTTGATTTCCCAAAAATTTATCAGGTATGTCCCTATCCCAATAATCAGAAAACGGAACACATATGCACCCCAAAGACCATAAAACAGGGATTTCTCTTGTTCTTTTTTTGTAGGCAAGACCTTCGTCTGCGCAGCAAGCACGATTGCGTTATCTACCGAAAGCAGACACTCAATCAAAGCAAGCGATAGAATCACAAGCCAGTCACTTCCAGATTCAATTACCAATTTCCAATTCTCAATATTAAAAAATGGACCATATAATTTAGAAATAATATCCAACAAAGAGCCCTCCTGCAGCTGATTTTATTAATTTAACTTCATTTTAACATATTATAATTTATAATTAAACTGCCATTCAAGGCACTAATCGGTCGATTTTCTATCACTAAAACTAAGTGTAATCTCCTTGTAACTCTTGCTCTCTTTATTATCGGAACCATGCAGAGTTGTTAAACTCTTACCGATAAAATATGCTTTTAAAATGCTATAGCTTTCGGCACGATCTCTACCTGATAATTGCTTTCCATCAAAGACTAAATCATTATTTAAAGTAAACATCTTTTCAATATCAATTTGCTGATTGACTCTCCCCACTATGAAGTCTAGTGATACTCCAAAAAAAATCGCCAATTTCATAACTTCAGAATAGGAAGGTGTATTAATACCGCGTTCCCAGCTCCCAATCTGCGGTCCAGAATTGGGATGTGTCTTTAATTCATCATCTATATTCATTTCATTTAACTGTCTTGCCAATTGTGAAAGCGTTAACCCGCTTCCCCTGCGTAACGCTTTTAATTGTTCTGGAAACATATAATTTTCCCTCCTAATATTTATAAATTCAACTGTTATACTTAAAAGAATTGCTATGCTAAAATAAATGAGAAATTCTTATTCTCCATGAAAGTCAGGTGTTCGCAATGTCAATCACTGAACTTACAATTCCTTTGCCTAATGAAAATTTTGTAACTGCAACTGCATACGTTTTACCCATAACGACTCCAAAAAAGACGATGTTTCCCGGAATTATAATTTGTGCGGGGGGCAGTTTCAAGCACCTTTCACAAAGGGAGAATACTCTAGCGGCACTTGCCTTTCATGCTCATGGTTTCAACGTCTATTCATTGAATTATTCTTTACTTTCCACTGACACTGAACCACTTTACCCGATTCCTTTATATGAACTCGCCTCAACTATTGCCTTTATCAGAACTAATGCAAAGAAGTTCAATCAAAATCCTGATGCGCTTACTACATTGGGCTTTTCCGCCGGAGGACATATTGTTTCTGCATTGTCCGGAACGTGGGCAACGGTTAAATTAACAAGTGAATTAAATTTAACAAGTGAAAGCATCAGACCCAATGCTCAAATTCTAGCATATCCCTTAACTGATTTAACGACTTTCTTTACAAATAAATCAACCAAAATTAATCACATCACCGCAATCCCTGAATTGATAAATACACAAAAATTAGTTAATGCAAAAACGCCGCCAACATTTATCTGGCATTCTTATACAGATACTGCTGTACCTCTTAGTAACACGTTGGGTTATATTACCCAACTAGCTAAAAATAAAGTTCCCTTTGAATCACATATCTTTTCATCGGGTATTCATGGAACTGTACTGGCTAACACCCTGACCGCACGTCCAGAAAAAGGGGGTTCGGATATTAACTCTCGTGTCGCAACCTGGGTTGATCTTGCAATTAGTTGGATGTCATCCCAATTCGAGAATTCATAGAACCTCGACTAACTCATTTATGCTTAGTAAATAAAGATATTTGTGAGTTACCTTTTGCCCTAATTCATTTTCTAAAGCAACCGCATACAGATTCAACTGCCCCTTATAACGACTAATCAGCTCTTTCTTTTTTTGTATAGCTCCTGGTCCAATATAATCTGTTTTATAATCCAGTAAAATAACTTCTTTATCAGTTTTGATATACGCATCAATAATACCGTGAATAAGTATATCAGCGGCAATCCTTGTCTTAACATCTGGAAACAGTTCATTAACCGGCATTAACATTGAAAACGGAACTTCTCGTTTTACCAATTGCGGCTCTTTCAGTAAAAGTTTTCCCATGTTGCTTGTAAAGAAATTACCAATTGACTGTATTTCAATTCTTTCTGCAATGTCGCTTTCCAACAAGCCGCTTTCCAACAAGTTAGCAATCGTTTGCTCAATTGCTTGTGTTGTAACTGGTTTTTCCAATTCTATCTTTTGTAGCACTAAATGGGTTGCTGTCCCTATCTGGGCAGCTGAAACCTTGTTTTCATTATTAAAAAAAGTGGGTAGTTTAAATTCTTTATTTACTATTCGATTAGCTTTCCTCTTAAAAGTGTTTGCTCCCCACTCTTTTAAAAATGGTAATTCTGTTTCTGCGGGATCAGCAAACACACGCTTTACCTCTGAAACTGCCTGATAAGCAGTTGTCATTGTCAAGTCCACATCTGGATATTCAAAATTCAACAGTTTACTAATCTCAGCTTTGTTAGAATTCGTCGAGCCTTTATTTTCTTTCACTAAGAGGTTGACTGGATCATCCTGCTGATCACTTTCCAACTGAAGTTTAGAACTATTATAGAATTCCACTGCAAAATTTGCAGTAGATTCTTGGATTTCCTTTGGTGCAGTACTCGAAACTGCAAATGTCTCTCCACAGTATTTTGTTCTTATCAGACACATCCCTATCCAATCCATAAAGTTCTTACCTTGTTGTCTAATAGTTGGACTGAGTACCAGCTGATGATCTTGTACCGCTTGCTTCCAAATTGAAACTGCTGTTTTCTTATTCGAATATGTTCCAACAATGTATAGTAATTGTTCCGCACGTGTCAGTGCAACATACAGCAATCTCATCTGTTCAGCCGCAAGCTTTTTCTTTGCGAGATCTTTGATTACCATCTTCGGCAACGTATCTTTCTTCACTCGTTCATCATCAAGATATGTTATTCCAATCCCATCATGAACATCTAATACGTAATCTTCTCGTAGATTTTGTTCATTGAACTGATGATTTGCATCCATTAAGAAAACGACCGGGAATTCTAGGCCCTTACTGCCATGAATCGTCATGACTTGGATTGCATCGTCAGTCTTTTTTGCAGTGGCTTCAGCCAAATCATGATTTTGTTTCTGCATCCTATCAATAAACCTGACAAATTGAAAAAGTCCTTTAAAACTTGTCTTCTCGTATGCACTTGCTCGCTCATACAACGCATGCAAGTTGGCTTGCCTTTGCATCCCACCAGGCATTCCACCGACATAATCCAAGAAACCAGTCTCTTCGTAAATCTGCCAGATCAGTGCTGCTAGTTCATTCTTTCGTGCAGTATTTCTTAACTCATTCAAAAGATTCATGAACCTATCAATTTTGACATAGATTTCTCTGCCAAAAGTACTTTCTGCAGTATCATTGAAATTTTCACAGAAATTTTGCAGCGCCTGGTAATAATCACCAGTTCGTTGATTAATCCTTAGATAGGCTAAAGCATTTTCTTTCAAGCCGACAATTGGCGATCTAAGAACACTGACTAGTGGAATATCTTGCAATGGATTATCTATTATTTTCAAAAAGGACAGCATTATCTGTATCTCAGTTGTCTGAAAGTAGTTCTGTGCATCATTTAGAAAAACAGGTATTTCAGCCTTTTGAAACTCATCCATAATTAATAGATTATTATTCCGTGTTGGAACTAACAAAACAATATCTCCATAGGCTACTTCGCGAATCTCACCTTTCGTACGGTCATAAATTGTTTTCTTTTGTGCAACTAATTCTTTAATCTTGTCGATTGCTGCCAAAATTTGGCCCTGCGCTGCACTATCAGGAATGAAATCATTCGCTACATCTTCATCAGCTAAACTATTGGTACTATCTTTGCTCTTTTCTGACTCATAGATTAAAACCTCGGTGGTTGGTGACAAATCAGGATAATATGCTGCTCCAAATTTTAATTGTGCATCTTCATCATAATCTAACTCACCAACACGATTATCCATTAGTTGTTTAAAGATTAAGTTTATAAAAGATGTGACATTCTTAACAGAGCGAAAATTTTCTGCCAGAATCACTCTCTTACCACTACTATCATTATGCTCTTTACTTTGCGAATATCGTTGATATTTCTCTAAAAACATTGTTGGGTCGGCCAGTCTAAAGCCATAAATTGACTGCTTGACATCCCCAACCATAAACATATTTCCCGGGGAATTCTTAGCTAAGTATCCTATTAGTGTTTCTTGTAATTGATTTGTATCTTGGTACTCATCAATCATGATTTCACTGAACTTCTCTTGTAACTTCTTACGAACTTTTCTTTTGTCTCCAGTATTTCCTGATAATATTGCGAGTGCAAAATGTTCAAGATCGCTAAAATCTAATACATGCCGCTGTCGCTTAGCTTGCGCAAACTTGAGTGCAAAATTTTGGACAACTTCTATTAATTTCAAAACTAACTGTTCGCTAGCTTTCATCAATTCAAATTGTTGCTGTTCATTGAATAAGAAGTAATCTTCAGCTAGTTTGGCTACTCTTTTTTTCACATCTATCCGTAACCCAAGAATCTCATCTTTGGCCTCTTTTTGAATATCATCTAACTTCGTCATCCGTGGAGCTGTTCCTAAGGTAAAATTCATTACTCTTGCTTGGATTTCATTCCACCTATCTACTTCAACACTGGATTTAAGTTCAGAAATAGTTTCCAGCTCTTTTTTAAGACGATCTTCCCATTTTACAAAGCCTTGATTTTCTGCTATTTCTAGAGCCCGAGTCAGATTACGCTCAGCTTGAGCCAAATTTTCTAATATTATCGGTTTAAGCTGTCTCGTAAAGATTCGGCTCGCTACCAAGTTATCCGCATCAACTGCATAGCTCTGCCCCATCATACCGAGCCATTCATCAAAGTTTGAGTTGGCATTAGCAAAATCAAAAACCTTAAAAACTAGACTTGCCAATCCATCATCACTACGATCATCAGAAAAGTTTTGTGTCAATTTCTCAAAAAGTTCGTCAGAATGCAGATAGTATTCTTCACGTAAATCATTCCAAACATCATCACGCAACAGTGTTCTTTCTGTTTCATCTGTCAGCATTCTAAAAACAGGATCTAGATCAATCAAATAATAATACTTTTCTATTAATCGCAAGCAAAATGCATGCAGGGTGCTGATATTGGCAATATTCAAACGGTTTAATTGTTGGATATACCATTGTTGCTCACTGCCTTTGGCACTATTTATCTCAAGCTGGAGTGCTTTTTGAATTCGTTCCTTCATCTCTTTTGCAGCAGCCTCTGTAAAGGTTACTATCAGCATTGTGTCAATCCCAACTTTTTGCTTTAAATGTGAAATAACACGTTCCACCAATACACGTGTCTTACCAGAACCTGCTGAAGCTGCAACTAAGATGTTCTGTCCGCTACTCTCAATTGCCTCTTTTTGAGAACGAGTAAATTCAAATTTTGCCATTAATTTCACCTGCACTTTCCGTCAACATTTTGATTATTTCTTCTGGAGTTATCTTCGGCAGTTTCCGATAATTATTTTCTGGCAGCATTGCGTCAAATTGAAAGATTGACTTATATGGTGAAAATTGCAATGCCGTGCGCTTATCAGGCCATTGAACAGGATTCAACGATAATTCACCACTCAAAATTTTGTTTGCTGCTTCCTTAATCAAATCCTCATTATGCCGTAATAACAGCTCTAATTCTGCTAATGTTACTAGTTGATGCCGCCCGCTAGCTTTAAAACTACCATCCTTGTTCTTTCTAAAAGGATAAACATTTGAATAACCATTGCTCTCCTCAGCTAGTTTCTCATCCATTGCTTGTAGCAAATTCTCATCTGAAATAATTAAGCCATCATATTTATTAGCTTTAAGCCACACCTTTTCCTTAGATTGTTTCAAAACATCCTTTGCTTTTAACTTTGGATTATACAGGTGCATATATAGCGCCCCTGCTGGTTTGGTTTGTTCATTATTTGTAATTTTACCAAAATTAAGCATCAATGCATCTAAATACGTCAGCATTTGCAATGCCAATCCATAATAGGCATCTCGAAAATCAAAAATATGCGAACTTGACTTGTAATCTACAATTCCAACATAGTTCGTATTATCTGCGAGAATCTGATCTAATCGATCAATCTTTCCACGTACATTAACCTTGCGTTCATTTTCCAACTTAAATTCCAATGGAGCAAGACCATTTTCAGTCCCCACATGACCAAACAACACTTCTGTCTGAATAATCTGTGTGTTACTTCTTTCTTGTTGTTTCTGCATTGCCCTTGCTACTTGCAGCACCGTTGCATCCAATTGTCTTGCTAGATACTGCATTCTTTGTGTACTATTCAAAATTTGGAATTGAGGTAACTGGCGGATTTGCTCCGTGATAATCCTAATTTTCTTCATAAGCTGTTCCACAGTTATCTCCGGTAAACGAATATTCTCTGCTTTCAACATCTTTACCAATGAATCCATTGCTAAATGAAAGAATTCTCCTGTATTGGCTGCAGATAATTCAAAAATACTTCTTTCTTGTAATTTCAATCCATACTTCAAGAAATAAGCATATTCATTTGCATAAAACTCTTCTAACTTAGATATTGAAGTGTTTATTGTTTTTCCATATAACAAATCAACAAGCTCAGGTTTTAATTTTTCAGGAATATTCTGATAACTCAAGCTCGCCAAAATTTGATTCATAAATTCCCGTTCTTGACCATCCTCGTTCAAGAAACTATAGATTTCAATCCAAATATCAGGGACTTGCTGTTCCTGCATTTTCGATTGCCTAAGGACCATCAATAATTTCTTAATTGTTGTTTTCTTTGTTCCCACATAATGTTTTAAAACATATTTGTTTGAATCAGTTATTTGTGGTTCATGTGTTTTTAAATCTAATTTGATTCCATAATGATTAGCAATTTGTGTCACATAAGGAGACACTCTCAGACTTTCTTTGGCATCGTCAGCCAGTGGATAAGACAAGTATAATTTATCTGAAGAACTCATAAATGCTAGATAACTTAGAAATGGTTCAGCAGCCAATTGATTTAGTGTATCATCATTCAGGTACTGTTCTTCAGTTAAAGCCGGGCTTAAGTATGTTCGATCCTCATCAGAAATAATGTTACTATTACTAATTCTGTCTGGCATCACTGCATCTGTAGCACCGATTAAAAAAGTAATCTTCCGGTCGTTCATCTGTACCATCCCGCTCTCAGAAACAATAATTTGATCTAAAGTAGAAGGTACCTGGCTATATTCAGCACCTTCGAAGCCTGTTTGTAGTATCTCAACAAATTGGTCCTCATCAAATTTATGTTCTCCCAATAATTCAACATATTCATCCAATAGCCCACAAAAGGTATTCCACGTTTCTTCAGGTTTAGCTGCTTCTGCAATATTTCCTTGTTCAATTGCTTTATCGCGCCAGTTCAATAATTCATTAGAGATGCCTGTTTCAGTTAAAAACTGACAGAGAGCTTGTGCAGCTTCGCGTCCGTTTTTTACCTTTTTCATTTTTTCAAAAAAGGGAGGAAGTGTTGTTTTTATTAAATTACGAATAATATTTACTTTTCGAGAGATTTCAACTTCTTTATCTGTCTGAGTTCCTGTATCTCCTTCAAAAAAGCGATAGTAAATCCAATCATCTTCGCGCAGCCAACTTTTTCCGTCAAAACCAAATTTTAAGACTAAGTTTTCCGTCAAATCAAGATATTCTCGATACTTCTTACTTGTTAGGCTTTTCCCGTCTACTTTCGGTAACAATAGTTCTGTTTTTAATAGTCTCATCACATCATCATAGCGATAATAATGCTTTTTCACTGCAAATAATGCAGCTATAAATTCAACAAAAGGATGATCCGTCATCTTTTTTTGGAGATCAATAAAAAACGGAAGATGGTATTGTGCAAAAACCGGAGCAATTATATTGCGGTATAAGTCTAAATGACGGGTCAATATTATAAAATCACTATATCGATATCCCTCATTTATTACACTATGCCTGATTCGAGTCGCAACTTCTTCAATCTCAAGGTAACGATTGTTAGCAGAAAAAATGTCCAGCCCTTCTTGAGCCGCTGCCGTCTTCAATTCAGTGTGTTGTCCCTCTACCTTTGTCCAATATCTTTCCAAATCTAAGAGAATTGGTGTTTTAACACGTTCATCAGCAATCACAATATTATTGCTGATTATCTGATTCTGCGCAGCATACGCAATAAGGCTTACATATAATTTGTTAGAGCGGTAATAAATAGATTCCTTTCTCGGACTAGCATATTTCTGCCGCTCGTCTAGTACCAAATCGATATATACTTCCTTAGCTTTTTCCATCATTGCCTCAACTAATTTGTTCTCACTAGCTGTGAATTGAGAAAAACCAGTTACTATAAAGCAACTATCTTCTAAATTAGTTTCAGCTATTTTTTCCGTTAATGCCTGTAATAGCTGGCTATTATCTAAATACTTTCCAATTAATTTTTTTTCATACTCTTGATAGATTATTTGTAAATCTTTTAATTTAGCATATAAGTCACTTTGATTATTAGTTTGTTCAGCCAAAAAAGCCAAGTCTTGACTATTAATCCGTCCTTTACTAAATTCATCAAGTTGTGCAACAACTTCACTTACAAAACCTGATTGTGCTTGTTCACCTTTAAAAATAGTTAATTTATTCTTTTGCTCCTCTAAAATATTTAAAACTAACATGTTTAATCCTGCGTTAGAAAGCCTTGGCTTCTGATAAATCGCGCTATCTTTCAAAAAAAACCATGCTAATCTTGAAAATGAGAGAATTTGAACTGAACTTTGGGCAAAGACCTCCCCTTTTCGTCCAAAAGCCACGCGTAATTTCTGCAAAATTGCAATCTCCGAGGCAAACTTAATATGATTGGGAACTAAAATATAGATGTTCTTAACTCTTTTTTCTTTTTTTAATCTAACAATTTGTTCAACTAACTCACTTTGATGATTTTTTGCTGCACTTCCTAAGATAAAGCTCAAGCCCATGCGTTTTATCCCCCTTTAATTAAGTCACAGTCATTTTATCACAAAAGAAGAAGAGTGTTGAAAGTCGGGAAGCTTCGAGCACTAACAATCAATTACAAATATGCTTGCTTTTTAGCTATTAGTAATTGGAGTTAGGCGCAGCAGCTTGGCTTTCATAAGCTCGTTAAGAAGAAGAGTGTTGAAAGCTGAAAAGCTTCGAGCACTAATAATCAATTACAAATATTGTGGAAACAAAAAAGAACCGCCACAAAAAATTAATTTTGTTCGGTTCCAAAATTGTTTTTTATGCTAGCGAGTCCCATGGATCCATCTTAATAGCCTGCTTACTCAAAATTTTGCCGTCGTTCTCATTTAAGTATTGTTTCTTTACGATTACCTCATACACATGCTGCTCAAACCAATCATCGCTCATTATGAAATAACCCTTTTCGCCATACTTATCTCCCCAACTATTCTCAACTTTCCATTTGATAGGAGTTCCCTCAACAATATCAACCCCAACAATTGCCATCGCATGCGAAACAGTTCCATCACCTGTCCGCAATCTATCAGACTTACTAAGATTCAAATCGATATCAAAAAGCTCACTTTTCTTATATAGTTTAGCCGACAAAACGCCCAGCTTACGATTACTATCCTTACCAACATCACTACCAAACCACACAGCTTCACCATCTTTTAGCTGGGCAATTGTTGCCGTTTTTAAAGAATCAATCATTGTGTTAGCAAAAGTAACTTGAAGCCCCATATGAATATAACCTTGACTCGGCAACTCATATAATTCATTTAATTTATGATCTGGTGCATTTGAAAGGCAAACATAATCTGCAAAATCCCACTCAAAGTACTTCTCAAAAAATTCTTTTGGCGTTATATTTCGATCATTAAAATATTGTTTATCATCATTTCGGTATTCAAAATCAAAGTTTACTGGTGGTTCGCCAAAGGCATAAACCAGTATTCGATAAATTTCTGCCAAAAAACCTTTTTTTGTAGTCTCAAGTATCTTATCAGTCTTACCTTCAGCAATTAGTTTCCTTAAAGAAACCCCATCTTTTCTAAGTTTTCGTGCTAGTACTTCCGAAACCTCACTAGTTTTCTCACTATTAAATGTTTCCGGCATGGCAGCTTTTGGAACCACCCCATATTTTTCAACTAAAGCTGCTGCATTGGCCCACTGACCGCCATCATCATCCGGAAAGTCAAATAAATTCTTAACGGTCCTATTAGAAAAAGGCAATGAAGCAGTTGTAATCACACTCTCATAGAAATGATTTGCTTTCTCTAAACGATCATAAAAAGAATTATAATTTTCTGATAATTCAAAATCCTTAACTTTATATTTAACTGCATACTGCTGTCTCATTGTATTAAGAGTCGCAAACAGCCAGCATCTGCCGCTATTTTTCTGATTGGAAGCCTTCCCAGTCTCCAGCTCTAAAGAAAAAACACGGACTAAATTTTTTTGTGCTTCATAGTCTTCACTTGTTGCTGCTATCCCATTCTTCTGTACTGCTCGTGCAACAACCCGCTCGATTTTTGACTTACCATATTCTTTTTGAAATTCTTCTAAATCACTTTCTGATATATCTCGATTCGTCGCATGCATGACATTATCCTCACTTTCAAAAACCCAATAATCTATACTAACACGTAATGAATCACACTACGTTCATTAGTTGGTTGTATCTCTCGTGCATTTCCATGGTTAAATCGCTGTTTTAATTTGTCCAATTGTTGGGCACTTACAGTAATTGGCTTCTCAATTACCCACCACTCGACGTTTTTAACCAAAGGTGGTGTGGTTAGCGAACCTAGATAGTGGTATACACCGGATTTAAGGCTTGAAATCAAGCTGTCCAAACCCAAGGTTGCAGAAAAGGGTTCTTTTTCACTTTCGATTGCAGGAAAATCTTGAAAAAAACTATTGAGTTCTTCACTGAATTCCCCTAGTTCAACGAAAAGAGCTACTACTGCAATTTGACCGATTATATTTTGGTGTACAAAATGTAACTCCATTGGATGTGATTTTTCATCAATTGTATGTTCCGCAGGAAAATGAAAATGAAGCTGCTTAAAGTCAAAAGTTCTTCCTTCAATAATTGCCTTCCCCTTACCATCATATTGTAGATTATTCCCTTTGTTCACAATATTAATAAATTGGTATTTATTGTCAAACGTTAATATCTTTTCTTTCGCACTAATCTCAATCGTGTGTACCGTCTCAATATTTATTGGTGATTGCCAATTTGGAACAATTTTGGACCACTTTTCTTGCTGTTCGTAATTTAACATGTCGACCGCTCCTTCTCTCGGATATATGTATGTATACGAAAGTAATCTTAACTGTTTTACAGCTGAATTCAATTTATATGCTTAGAAATTAAATTCGTTTAAAACTTTTCATTTAGATAACAATCTTTGTTGCCCCCTCAAAGACACAAAAAAAGCCGCATCAAAAGTTACCTTTTGACCCAACTCATATCATTTTTACCCTGAGATTACTGATAAAATTACTAGACAGTGTGCTTTTTGTTAAATAACGCGTCAACAGATCGGTTGTTAAAAATCAAATCAATTGCTTTGGCAAAAGTTTTGGAAACTGACAAGACTTTGAGTTTATCAAATTGTTTCTCTGCAGGTACATCGATTGTATCCGTTACGACTATTTCCTTGTAATAAGAATTCTTTAACTCTTCAACCGCTAAACCGGATAAAATCGGATGAGTGGCACATGCATACACTTCAGTCGCCCCCGCATTCTTAAGCGCAACTGCAGCATCTGAGAGCTTGCCTCCAGTATCAATTAAATCATCAAAAACGATACAACGACGCTCATTTACATCACCAATTACAGTCATATTTGAGGCCCGCGTCTCATCACGTTTATCAACAATTGCGATTGGTGCCTTTAACAAAGTTGCCAAGTTACGGGCTGCTTTCACTCCATTATGATCAGGAGCCACGATGACAACGTCATTTGTAATTCCCTTACTTCTAAAATATTCCGCCTGCACAAAAATCGCAAGCAGATGGTCAACCGGGATATTGAAGAATCCCTGTAATTGTCCTGCATGCAAATCCATTGTAATTACGCGATCAGCCCCCGCCAATTGAATAAAGTTGGCAATTAACTTTGCAGTAATTGGTTCTCTTGGACGTGCCTTCCGGTCTGAACGAGCATATCCATAATATGGCAAAACAACATTAATTGTCCCAGCACTAGAGCGACGAAGTGCGTCCACCATAATCATCAATTCCATAAAATTCTCGTTAACCGGCTCCGAAATCGACTGAATAACAAAAACGTCATCACCACGAACGCTTTCATTGATATTTATCTGAATCTCACCATCACTAAAGTGTTTCACGGATGCTCCACATAATTGAATCTTTAGTTCAGCCGCGATCTTCTCTGCCAGCTTCTGATTAGAATTTAATGCAAATAATTTTAAAGTGGCTTTTTCTTTTTTTTCGCCCATGATTGCCTCCAATTTACTCTTTTGACTTATTATAATAAAAATTACCTAATATTACTATATTTTTATTATAATATTTATTCTCTGATTTGACCGTTACCTCTAACAACATACTTAGTTGTCGTTAAGGCTTCAAGGCCCATCGGACCACGAGCATGTAATTTTTGCGTTGAAATCCCAATTTCTGCTCCAAAACCAAATTCAAAACCATCCGTGAAACGCGTTGATGCATTTACATATACGGCGGCTGCATCAATTTGCTCCAGAAATTGTTGACTTTTTTTATAATCATTTGTCACAATTGTCTCAGAATGTTTCGTACCATGCTGATTAATATGCTTAATTGCTTCATCAACGGACGAAACAACCTTTACTCCCAGAATATAATCATTATATTCTGTGTCCCAATCTTCCGCTGTTGCACGAATTGCTGCGCCTTGCAGAATATCCAATGCCGCCTCGTCAGCTCTAATTTCAACATTATATTTCTTCAACTCAGCAACAATTTTTGGTAGATATCTATTAGCGATAGCTTCATGAATTAGCAATTTTTCAGCAGCATTACAGACTGCTGGTCTTTGACATTTAGCATTAACTATAATTTTTTCTGCCATTTCAAGGTCAGCTGTCTGGTCGACATAAATATGACAATTTCCAACACCAGTTTCAATAACCGGAACTTTAGCATTTTCCATCACTGTCTGTATCAACTTAGCTCCTCCACGGGGAATTAAGACATCCAGATAATCTGTCAGTTGCATAAATTCATTAGCAACTTCATGTGATGTGTCGGTCAATATTTGGATAGCATTTTCGCTATACCCATTTTCTTTCAACGTCATTTGTAATATTTCAACAAGTTTGAGGTTAGTATTGAAAGCTTCCTTGCCCCCTCTTAAAATAACAGCATTACCAGACTTAAAACAGAGTGCAGCTGCGTCAACAGTTACATTTGGTCGTGCCTCATAAATAATTCCAACAACCCCAAGTGGAACCCTTTTTTGTGTAATCTGCAAACCAGCATGATTAATCCAACCATTAGTAACATTACCTAATGGATCCTGCAACGTTGCAACTTGTTCTAGGCCTTGTGCGATTTTCTCTATCCGACTTTCATCCAATGTAAGTCGATCAACGAAGCTTTTAACTAATCCTGTTGCTGCTGACAAATCACGTTGATTTGCAGCAAGAACTTCGCTGGTACTTGTCCTCAGTGCGGCTGCCATAGCAAGCAAAATTTTATTTTTATTTGTAGCCGAAACAAGACCCAATTCATAGGACGCAGCTTTGGCTTGACTTCCAATCTTTTCTAAATTAATTCCCATAAGTGGAACCTCCGTTCTTAATCTTTGTTGATAAATAACGTTCCCAACTGTTCGCCATTCAATATTTTGAAAATCACGGAAGGATTCTCTCCATTAGCAAGAATCATTGCTTTATTTGCATCAAGCATTCTTTTCGCAGCTTTCAGCTTTGTAGTCATGCCGCCTGTTCCAAATTTAGACCCACGTCCCCCAGCTTTTTCAAAGGTTTTGTCGTTAATCTCATTAATTGTTTGCAGTAACTGTGCATCATCAAATTTTCTTGGGTTCTTATCATAAAATCCGTCAATGTCAGACAGCATGATCAGTAAGTCCGCATCAATCGAAGTTGCAACAACGGCTGACAATTGATCATTATCTCCAAACTTAGTATGATGATCCAATTCATCAACGGCAACCGTATCATTTTCATTAACAATGGGAATAATTTTTAGCCTTAGCAGATTTTCAAATGTATTCAATACATTTTGCCTGCTAGTCGGATAATCCATCACATCATGCGTTAACAATATTTGCCCGATTTTTTGTCCATAGACCGAAAAACGCTGCTGATAAACCGTCATTAACTGTGTTTGCCCAATTGCAGCAAGTGCTTGTTGCTCTGGAATTGCGGTAGGACGTTCATTCATCCCTAATTGACCAAGTCCAACTCCAATTGCACCAGAAGAAACTAGGACAACTTCTTTATTCTCATTCACCAAGCCGCTTAAGCTATAACAGAGTTGGTCAATTGCTTGCAAATTCAATTTTCCATTTGGATGTGTCAAAGTACTTGTCCCTACCTTAACAACAATTCTTTGAGCTTCAATATGGCGCATTACAATTCCACTGCTTTCTTAATAATTTCAACCATTCTATTACTCTTCATTTTGCTTTTCACTTTTATTCTCAACATGATGTCTGACCTCTAACCAGTCAATATAATTTCGATTAAACTCAGTTACTTTCAAGTCGAGCTGATCAATTGTTATAATATCATTTCTTTTTACTTTGTAATTTTCAAGTAAGTAACCTGCTATAGTGACACTCTCTGATGCATCAAAGTTCTTATTTTTAATCTTGAAAAAGCGTTCAAAATCATAAAGCGTAGTTTTACCAGAAATCTTGAACCCGCCGTCTTCATTCTTAACAATATACTCACTGGATACATTATCAATCTCATCTTTGACAACACCAAAAAGTTCTTCATAAATATCTTTATCTGTGACAATTCCACTAGTCCCGCCATATTCATCCAAAACTACTACAATTGGTGTTTGTTTTTGAATCATCTGCTGTAAGAGCCCCTGAATTGGCGTTACTTCTGGAACAGTAATAATCGTACGCAGTAGTTTGCTGACCAAAATACCGTCATCAACTTGTGCTTGTCTGATTAAATCATATATATATACATATCCCAAAATGCGATCTTTATCATTATTAGCAACAACTGGAAAGCGACTAAACCCCTCACGCAGGTAGTTATTCACAACCGTCTTGACCGAATCCGTGATATCAACAACATCAAGGCTCGTCCGATCCACCATGATATCCTTGGCAATCTTGTCATTAAAGTCAAAAGCTCGCTGCATATACATCAAATCATTTTTGTCTAATTTACCACCAGTTACGGCATTACGCGACACCCGTAATATCTCTGCCTGTGTTAACACATCGTTACTCTCTGTAGCTGGAGTCAGACCGAACAAACGAATGATGCCCGCCGCAGAAATATTCAGCAATTGAACAAAAGGATAAAAGAGAATATGGAAATAATGCAGTGGTGTAACTACAAGCATCATCATTCTCATTGGCATTTCAATACTCAAATTTTTAGGGACAATCTCTGTGATAACAACCTCAAGATAGGTCAACAAGAGCACACCCAGAATGGCTCCGACAGCATGCATCGCCGTCGTTCCAAGTGGAGTAATCTGTAATACATCAACAATCGCTGTCTCAATTGTGGCCTCACCAACCCAACCTAAAATAATCCCTGCTAACGTCACACCTACTTGTGTTGTCGAAAGGTACTCATTTAGATTCTGAACCATTTTTAGAGCAGTTGTTAATTTGCGTTTGTTTCCTTCTCCTTCTTCGAGTGCGCCTTCAAGTGCACTTTTTCTAGTCTGTACAAGTGCAAATTCTGCTGCAACAAAAAAAGCCGCAAAATAAAAAACTATCACTATAATCAATACATTGGAAGCCAGCTGACCGCCTGTCAAAATCCATTCCCCATTTCATTCTTTGTTCTATTGCATATCATATCATTTTTTTGTCATTTAATGATGTTTATCATCTTATTTCTTTAATTCTTCGTAAAAATGGAAAAGGTATGACAATAATGTACTCGTCACACCCACTTTTATATTTTAAAAATCCAGAATTATTATTATTTTATAACATTCCACTATTTTTTCTTAGTTTACTATCACGTTCTTTTTTCACTTGCAGTATCCAATTCTTAAAAAATAATGTCTGCGTATCTGCCCATGAAAAAATAGGATTTTTCATCTGTGCAAAATCTTCATAATAATTTTGCGGTTTTGCCAATATCGCTGCCTGATCCGGATACGCCTTCAATTCTCTTTGATATTCTTTTGCGAGAGCATCGCTACCATATTCAAGATGGGCAAATAAGAAAACTTGTGGTTCGCTTTTAGCCTCAACTAAGAATAGATGATTTGTTTCTGAAAGTGCCTTAATCTCCAAATTTTTATTTTCGCTAATCTGCTTATGATTCAATTCTGCATAACGTGCATGCGGAGCTGTGAAACCTCTAGGCAATCCTTCCAACAGTTTCGACTCTGTAAACAGTTTTTGCTTGTAAATACCAAATAACTTATGCGCTAACATCTGTTTCTCAATCCCATAAAAGAAATTTGCAGCTGCCATTGCTCCCCAGCAAATATATAATTGTGGAATATCTAGTTTTTGTAAAAGTTGAAATAGTTGCTGCATTTCATTCCAATAAGTAACATCCAGAAAGTCAACTTTTTCAAGTGGTGCCCCCGTGACAATAAAAGCATCCATCTTCTTCACTTTAAGAAAATCTAGCGGCTCAGATATATGCGCAATTTCTTCTGGCACCATACGTCCTTGATAATGCATTGTTGGATAAAAATAAGTCACTTTAACAGGGGTACTTTGTTGTTTCAATACAAAAGCAAAACGTTTTTGAGTATCAGACTTGTCATGCATTACATTTAAAATTCCGATATTTAAAGTTTCAGCTTCCAATGTTTCGCTCCTAACTAAAATAATCTATCGATTTTTTATTTTACCGCTCCAGACAAGAAACTTCTAGTATAATTTTAAAGAAATTCTGATAATAGAATTAACTAAGATAACAACTGTAATTAAAAAATAAAAGACTTGACTAGATGCAAGAAAGGAGTGTGGTATAGGTTGGTAATGCTCAAAATTACAAGCATCATGCGCATTTGGCTATAAATAATTTGAAATCATCCGGAGAATTTTGACTCAGCTTCGGACCTATTCTCTAAGATTCTTGAGACTTACCGTCCTCATTTTCCTCTAAATTTACTTGAATCTGCTTCATACTCAAAAGAGTGTCAGCAACTAGCTTTGCGGTATCGCTTTTTAAATCACTTGTATTCGAGTAAGATCTAATAAACAAATCTGAAGCATTCAAGTTAGACGATATAATAACAAGATTCGTCACTAGTGGAACTGTATTTTCTACATCAAAGAAATTATCAACACGATTAATATTTGTAAAGGGCAAGTTAATAACACCCGTCTCTAATACCACTTCAACAGGTTCATTATTCATTGCAATTGGTTGCACAGCCCGCACAATCTTTTCTCTTGAAATGGCGCTCTCAAACTTAGCAAGCAAGTTCTCCATAAAATTAGTTTTTAACTCGCTAACCTCTTTGACTTCTATTTTATTCAGCACTATTTTAGTAAATTCATCTGTTTCAACTTGGTTAATAAAATCCTTAACTTTAATTTCCATTACTATTTCACTTCCAAACTCATTAAATGATTATTCTGCCGAAGATTCTAATCTATATTAAAAGCAAGTTTGGATAATGTCAAATTACACCCAGCATCCCTAACCACAGTATCAATCCTTTTTACTTAGTAAGAATGTCCATTTTTGGCATATATTCACTATTCTTTAACCCTATGAATTAAATAACTATCCTGTCCCAACAAAAGTTTTCTGATTTCCACCGCAAATCTTGCGCGAGCAACTGGACGCAAGGATTCCACTAATTTTTTTAATGGTTTTATCTTTGCTAAACTATTCAATACCGTTGCAACAGCATAGACAGTTGGACGTTCCTTATGATAGATTAATCCCGGATAAACGAATACTGCCCTTGTTCCTAATCGTTTGCTTAGTTCATCTTCAAGTACAAGTTTGGCTTTCATATAAGCACCCATCCCCAATGGTGCAGAATTTGCAGAAACGAACAGAAACTTGGTATTCTCAGTCTTTTTTTCAATGAACTTAATTACGTTCATCACTGGTTTTATTGTTTTTTTATAATATTCATTGTAGTTTTTTGCCAACAGTACTCCAATCAAGTCAATAACCCAGTCTGCTGTTGCCACTTCCTTTTGCCACGTTTCTGGTTTATCTAAGTCAATCCTGTTCCATGACACTTTTGGCCACTTTTCTTTATCTTCATTTGTTCCGCCATGTCGTGACATACTAACTAACTCAATTTCTTCGTACAAACTCAATTCTTGAATAATGCCCTTACCTACATAGCCCGATCCACCAAGCAATACAACCTTCACGCAGATCATCTCCTAATAAAAAAATATGACACAAATTCATCTATGCCATATTTCCTAAATATATTTTTTATAATTCTTTCTGCTGTCTAGTTTACTATTCTAGAAGAATTGACGCAAGATATCTTTCAATGGTGGTAATTCTGGAATCTTCCAATAATTTTCGAGGTATTCTTGACCAAACTTCATATATCCTTTCGCCTCATCCATGACAATCTTGCCCGGAAGTGGAGCGTTATCCTTGACATAGGCATTAATTAAAATAGGTTTATCTGTAATAGTATATGCCTTATCCAAAGCCGCCTTGAATTCGTCATTAGATTTAACCGTAATACCCACACCACCACATGCTTCAGCAAATTTAGCATAATCTATATCAGCCAAGTCAATCTGGTAATTCAATTGTCCAGCTTGCTGTTGCTCATACTCAATAAATGCAAGTTTTTGATTATTAACAACTACACAAATAACAGGCAGCTTATACTTTACAGCCGTAACAAAATCCTGCATGACCATCGCAAAAGCCCCATCGCCTTGCAATGCAACGACTCTCTTATCTGGATAGGCAACTTGTGCTGCGATTGCTCCAGGCAAAGCACACCCCATCGTTCCAAGCCATGCTGAAATTGCAAATTTCTGCTGATCCTTGACATGCAAATAACGTGCACTCCACGATGTAGATGTACCAACATCAATAGAGTAAATCAAATCCGCTGGTGCTGTCTCATCAATATAGGCTGTCATACTTTCTGGTGAAACTGGGCTCGTATTCAGCTTACGCTTGGCAACCATCCATTTGTTCCAATTACTCATACTCTTTTGACATGCAGCCAAGAACTTGCCGTCGGTTCTAACTACACCTAAAGCATTGAGCGCCTCAACAAACTTCTTAACATCCCCTTGCACAGCAACATCAACACTATAACGTTTACCTAAATTTTCAGCTTTCAAATCAACCTGAATACTTTTAGCTTGTCCCTTCTCAGGCAAGTAAGGCCGATATGGATAATTTGTCCCCAACATTATCAGCAAATCAGCATTTTTCATTGCCTCGTATGCTGCCTTGGTACCCAATTTACCTATATTCCCCAATGAATTGGGATGGTTATCCGCTATCGTGCCTTTAGCAGGCAATGTTTCCATAAATGGAATTTTATTTGCTTCAACAAACTGCTTGATATCATCTCCAGCATATTTGGCACCTACTCCCAGTAATACGACTGGCTTGCTTGCATTCTTTATCAACGAAGCTGCTTCATCAAGCTGTGTTTTGTTAACCTCTGGTGTACTCAGCGTAAATGCACGTGCAGAAGAATTGTATTCTCCCTTCAATATTTGATTAGGAATATCGTCAGGAATGGTCAATACTGCAACACCCTTGTTCTCATAAGCACTCCTAATAGCTTGGTCAATGACTTCTGGCAGATTGTCCACTGCTGAGATTGTTCTATTAAAAACCGCTACATCATCGAATAGCTTCGCAGTGTTTACTTCCTGGAAATATCCTTCGTTTAATGAAGTCGATGTAACCTGACCTAACAGAGCCAGTACTGGTACATGATCCATTTTTGCATCGTACAGTCCATTCAGAAGATGGATTGCACCAGGCCCGCCAATTGATAAGCATACACCAATCTGATCCGTATATTTTGCTTCTGCTGCTGCTGATAAAGCAGCAACTTCCTCATGACGGACTTGAATAAACTTTATCTTGTCTTGTTGGCGACGCAAAGCATCGATTGTAGTATCGATTGAATCACCAGGCAACCCATAAACATTTTGGATGCCCCAATCTACTAAGACATTAACTAACAAATCTGCTCCCTTTGTACTTGCCATAAAAAAACACTCCCTACATAAGAATAGCTCATAGATGCGGGCTCATCTCTATTCTACTGCAAAAAGCATTTTGCACAATACTTTTTGCTCACCAAAATTTTCAGCCTATCTTTTGACTCCCCACAGCCTTACTAATTTTAGATATAAAAACAGGAAGGAAGTTGTGGCATAAGTCAGGAAAATATGAGTACTAACGCGAAACTACTAAGATAGCAGGTCCTTTGCTATGAGCAATTCGAAGTTAGACGAAGAATTTTGACTTATGGAACACGTTTATCCGAAATAAAACAGGAGGATTGAGTCAAAATTTAACTTTTGACCCACCCCCCATTATTGTCTCTGTCTAAACAACATATCCAATAAATTAGCTGCATTTTATCGCATTCCTACTTTTGATTATTCAATTACTAACTTGGTTCCGCCATTAATGTTTTTATAAAACCACTTTGCATCTTTAACAGATAGCCAGATACTATTATTTGTATCTACCTGACTTCCCAAGCTGCGTGCTTCTGAAACAATATGCTTTCCATGCTCATTAGTGGGAACACTCTGTATCAAATATTTGCCATTACCCTTCCAAGAAACCCAATATCTACCTCCATTGCCGGTAACTTGATTAAAGTAAAATTCACCACGTTTATTACTAACATTAAATGTTCCTGTTGGAAATTCTTTTTTGCTTTCATTCGAATAGCCTGCAGAATGTGTCCCTAGAGATACATACATTTCATAGACCTTTTTCTTCCCTGACATCACGTAAAGACGTTGCTTTTTTTGTGAAACTTTGATCCATAAGCTCTTATCGCCAAACACATCGGGATATTTTTTTATTTCTGAAGACTTACGCCACTTTATTGGGTGCCTCATATTCGCATCCTGATCTTCTTTTTTCTGTTGTTGCTGCTTTTTTTCATTTTTTGCAATCTTTACACTATTTATTTTTTCCGCATGTTTAACATATACTACACTCCAGCCTGCAAGAAAAACAAGCAAGATTGCAACAATCCAAGAAACCAATTTGCGTTTATTCATTCACTTGTATACTCCCCTAATTTTTATTAAGCCGAATGCTCTCAACATCAAAGATCTTATCAATCCAGCCATCATAAAAAGACTTTTCATGAGATACTAACAAGACATTGCCAGCAAAAGACACAAGAGCCTTTTTCAAAGCATTCTTTGTCTCATCGTCTAAATGATTCGTAGGCTCGTCCATAATTAAGAAATTGCTTGGCTTTAACTCTAGGATACATAACTTAACCTTCGTTTGTTCGCCACCACTCAATAATTCCATCGGTTTCATAGCATTAGCTGGACTTAATCCGGCTCGTGCAAGTCTTTGCCTGATTGTCTTTGGTTCTAATTTTGGATAAACATCCTGGACTATCCGCAGCGGTGTTTGTGTCGGATTGTCCCAGTCCAAATCTTGCGTAAAATAATTTACCTTGGCTGCTTCAACAAAGTTAGCACTTCCACCAAAGTTCGGAATTATACCTAAAATTGATTTAATAAGTGTTGACTTACCAACTCCATTAAAGCCCTTCAATACAACTTTTTCTCCATGACTCATTGAAAAAGTAACTGGTGCAAGCAAAGGGCTTTCATATCCAACTGAAAGATCTTCAACAACTAATGTAGCAGATGACATCAGTTCTTCATAAGGAAAACCAAAACTAGATTGCAGTGCATCACTCGGCGGATCAACTTTTTCCATCTTATCAAGTCGCTTCTGCCTCGACTTCGCCATTGTAGACCTAGTTCCTGCCTTGTTTCTTCTGATGTAAGCTTCGTCCTTTTCAATTTGGCGTCGTTGCTTCTCATAAGCTTTAAGCTGAACTTCTTTTTTTACTTCCTTTTGCTTGATTGCTGAACTGAAGCTTCCTGTATATTTTGTAATTTTTCCAAAGGCAACGTCAATAATTGTGTTTGTAACTCTTTCCAAGAAATCAAAATCATGTGAAATTACCATAAAACAGCCAGCAAAAGCATTTAAATAATTTATCAACCATTCGATATGCTCAACATCAAGGTAGTTAGTTGGTTCATCCAGTAATAATACATCTGGATTCTCAAGTAATAGCTTAGCCAGGATAATCTTCGATCTTTGCCCCCCGCTGCACTGATCCACATGTCTGTCTTTTCCAATTGCATCTATCCCAAGACCAGACATCACCTGTTCAATCTTAGTCTCTATCTCATAAAATTCACCGGCTTCAAGCTGTTCCTGATAGCTGCCTGCTTTATCCAGTAAAGCTTCATCCATTGTAGTGGCATAATCCTCATAACACTTGGCTTGTAACTTACTAATATTATATAAGTCTGCAAATGCAGATTTTAAAAAGGAAAAGACTGTCAAATCATGCGCTGTTTGTGCGTATTGATCAAGATATCCAATCTTTATATTATTCTGCCATACAATTTTACCTTCATCCGGAAGTTCTTGTCCTGTAATAATTTTGATTAAAGTACTTTTACCCGCTCCATTTTGTCCGATAATTCCCATATGATCTTCTTTATTTAATCTAAAGCTAGCATCTTGATATAAATCCTTATCAGCAAAAGCGTGTGAAAGACCGTCTATTTCTAAAATACTCATTTATTTTCATCCATCCTCTTATTGGGTGATTATATCATATTCATACATCAATTAATTATTATTTTTATCAAAAAAAACCACCATAAAACGTCATTGACGCCCCATGCTGGCAAATAAATATAAGTTTCTAGAAAAATCAACTTATTTATCGGCTTTTTCTAGCTCCTCGCGACTCTTCAAAAATGATAATACAGTTTGATGTTGTGCGCGACGCTTTTTAATATTCTTTTGGTTAACAGGGCGACGATCGTTAGCTACCCCAACATGAGTATTCTGTGACATTGGTTCTCCTCCCTTCACTCTACACGTATTTTCCTATTTTATACTGTTTTTAATTTTTTTTCAAGCGAGCAGAAATTAAGCTTTTCGTCTTTTGCTGGACTTAGCTTTTTGCAGTTGGATGCTTAACAATTCCTGAAGGACTGCGACATGTTCTTTATATAAGTCGTCTAGTCCTAATTTCTGATATAACGAGAAAATTTCAGAAATAACTTTCAGCCCTTGTTCATAATCTCCGTCATTAATTATCTTTAACCCTTCAAAAAATTTCTTGTTACTTACCGCATATACATTATCTGAACCAATTTTTATTTTATTAAGCAACGTATAATAATAATTCACATTATTTGTCTTGTTAGCCTTCATAAATACTAAGATTGACTGACATAAGGCTCGTACTTTCAAATTATCAAGTTTCATATTTCTACCCCCAGAGCCATTGCTCCAATCATGGCCTTGGAATATTTTTTCAATCGATAAGCTATCAAACATAAAAATCGCATCAACATAAAGCCCGTATTCGTAGTGTCCCCATTTTGTACTCCGTATTAGATAATGGGCAATTTCTTTTCGTTCATTCAAAAAACTTTCTGTAGTTCTGCTGAGCTTCTTACGCATCACAGTGGCAATTAACATTAAGTTATAGAAACGAATCAATCCGTTTTCTTGATATTCTTTGGTAATTTTTTTCTCCAATGCTTTAATTTCAGTCAGATTTCTGAGCTGATAGGCATTTTTTAAATTATCACGATAATCGCAATACTCACTATTACTTTTATCCAGTACACTAAACACCCTTGAGAATTCAGCAGCTTCAATATTTAAACGATTCAATATGTATAAGAAAGTGTCTGCTGTCGTTTCAACTAAGCCACTCTCATATTTATAATACATTGACCTTGACAGTAACCCATCGTACACAGACTTAGCTTTTATCCCTTTTTCAGTTCTGATTTGCTTAACAAGTTCCCCTGTTTTCATTTTTTGCCTCTTTTCACAATTATCATATATGTGCTCATTAAATAGGCACCCCGCCCTACAAAATATCGCGTATATCAAAGACATCTTTTACGCGCATAACAAAATTATAGCTCCCCCTAAATAAAATTATTTTTTACTTATGTAAACCCATTACTAACTTTTAGTACCGTGTACGCACACAATCATAACAGAAAATTTCATGAAAGTAACCATTCTAATTTTAAATTTATTTTCATCCATCTAAGTCAAATTGTTATTAATCTAAAAAATATACTAATTATCTATTTTGGCCTATTTTATGTCCACTATTTAATTACGTCTATATCAAACCATTATCCATTATTCAAACAAATTCATTTGTACATTTAATAACTAAATTTGCTAATTTTCTCAACATTATCTATCATTTTTTTTATTCAAAAAAATTGTAAATAATAACTGTATCTACCTAAAGTTCAGCAAGTACTTATTTTCTAGTATCACCATAGAATACCAATATTTATATCAAAATAACTTCACTGGTAATTCATAAATTTAGCCTATTATCAAAGTCATTCAATCATGAAACTTTTTTCACATGGCTTCTAAGCTAACTGAATTAAGCAGAAAAAGCCTGCTTAATATGAGCAGTGCTGAAATTCAAATTAATGAGGTAACTAGTATGATGGAACTTAGTATTGAACTTAAACACGTTTTTAAGCAGTATCCCCCAAGCGCTTCATTCTTCTCACATATAAGAAGCTCTCCGCTTGTATTACAAGATATTAATTTAAAAATTGCCGCTGGTGAATTCCATATTTTCTTAGGTCGCAGTGGTTGTGGTAAATCAACATTACTCAATATTATTGCTGGCTTTCTTCCCCAAACAAGTGGCCAGGTCTTAGTTAACGGCCATGAAGTTACTGCTCCTGGACATGATCGTGGAGTGGTATTCCAAAATGCCGATGCTGCGATTTTCCCATGGTTAACTGTCTATGAAAATGTTGCTTACGGTCTAAAAATGCAGCACTTCCCAGAAAAAGAACGAACTCCTATCATTGATCAAAGCTTAAAATTAGTTGGGCTTGACCAACACACTGATAAGTACCCCTACGAATTATCTGGTGGGATGAAACAACGTGTCCAGATTGCGAGAAGTATTGCTAATAATCCAGACATATTAATTTTGGATGAACCTTTTGGTGCTTTGGACGCCCAGACTAGAGCAATTATGCAAGACGAGCTTATTAGAATTTGGCAAAAAACTAAGAAAACTATTTTATTTGTAACACATGATATTCAAGAAGCTGCTTATCTAGGCCAAAAAATCAGTATCTTTTCTCCAGCTCCTGCTGCAAATATCTGCAAAACAGTCACTGTTGATTACCCTTATCCTAGAAATATTTTTTCTAAAGATAATGAGCAATTGGTCACAAAACTAAATAATTATTTCCCGATTAGGGGGTCGTTAGCATGAAAGAAATGTCGAGTAAAGATACCGCTAAAACCCAAGCATTGAATGGACTAGAAGCTTCTAAAAACACCGATAATTATACAAAAAATGAATGGCTTAAGACTGGACTATTATTTTTAACTAAACATGGATTGTTTGCTTGGCTCTTGTTACTAGTGATTTGGATAATTGCCTCTAAAATTAGTGATTCCAGCTTCCTACCTAGTCCATGGAAAACATTAACTAGTGCTAAGGAATTAATAAAAACTGGAACACTTCAAAGTGACTTACTAATTAGTTTGCTCCGAATATTAGCTGGTTGGTTGGCTGGGACTATTATTGCAGTCCCTTTAGGATTATTCATTGGACAATTTAAAATTATTCGTTATTTATTCGAGCCATTGATTAATTTTTTCCGCTTTGTACCAGCCATAGGATTTTTGACACTATTTCTACTATGGTTTGGTGTTGGTGAAGTATCTAAAATTGCATTAATCATTTATGCAACAATGTTCCCAATCATCATCAATACTATTACTGGGGTTATTGCAATTGATCCATTAAAGATTGAATCCGCTCAATCACAAGGAGCATCAAAATTTCAAGTTTTCTACAGCGTTGTCATTCCTTCAGCTGTACCAAATATCTTTACTGGTGTCCGCCTTGGATTAGGCGGAGCAATTATAGCGATTGTAGCAGCAGAAATGCTAGCGGCTCAAAACGGAATTGGCTATCTGATTTATACTTCTAGACTCTATTATCGTACCGATTGGATTTTTGTTGGGATTTTTGTTCTTGGTTTTATTGGTTATCTTTCAGATACACTGCTTCGTTTATTCGGTAAAGTTGTGCTCAAAAAATATGGTGTATTTGAAAAAAAAGCAACGTAATGATGGAATGCAACAAAAAGTTAGAAAGGTGTTTTTGTAAGTGAATAAAAAAATAATCATGCTATTTGGAAGCCTAGCAGTTATTATCGCTATTATATTTGCTGCCGTTTATGGCTTAAAGACTGTTGACAGTAGCTCAAAAAAGAGCAGCACTAGTTCAACAACAATCCGCTTAGGATTAATGACAAATTCCGGTGGCCAATACTTAGCAGCTATTGCGAAAAAGGAGGGGTATTTCAGTAAGTATAACCTGAAAGTAAACACTACGACTTTTTCCTCTGGAATTGAAACAGTTAATGCAATTACAACAAAACAGTTAGATATTGGTTACGTAGCTGATTTTGCAGCCTTAAACCGTTTTGGAAGTTCAAATAAAAGCAATCTCAAAATCTTTGCAAAGTTATCCAGTTCTGGAGGCAGTGGGGTTAAATTATACACCGCTAAAACCATTAACTCATTAGCTGATCTCAAAGGCAAAAATATTTTAACTAGTAAAGGAACTGTTACGGAATATTGGGTTGCTAAAACATTGAAAAAAGCTGGCTTAAAAGAAAGCCAAGTTAATCTATTATCCGTTGAAACCGGACAAGAAGGATTGGCTTTGATGAAATCAGGAAAAGCCTCTGCTGTATGGGCATCCGGTCAAGATGCAGAAAAGCTGAAAAAAACTGGGAAGTTCAAAGTATTAACTACCCAAGGAAAAATCACATCACCGACTTTAGCCTTTGCTATTTCCAATAAAAAATTTCTAAAGGAACATCCAAAAGCAGCAATTGCCTATCTGAAAGCCATTAATGACAGTATTAAATTGGTTCAATCTCATCCACAAAAAGCTGCTAAAATTGTCGCTTCCGCATTAAATGTTCCTAAAAAAACTGTTTTAGCAACTTTCAAGAGTACTAATTTCAAAGTCAGCTTCGACCAGAGCACATATAACGACTTAAAGAGTATTTACAAGTATCTAGCTAACAATGGAAGCTTAAAACATACTTATGACATTGATGATTACATTGATACTACGACACTGAAAAAAGCCATCTCAGGTTCTGTTTCATATAAATAATACTGAAGTTTAATTTATTACGATATTAAAAAAGTTAAGGAGTGAATCATATGGGACAACCATCTATATATCCAACTGGAACAATTTGCTATAATCCTGATAAAGCTTGGAATGGCTATACCTTAGTACCAACAATTAACGATGGAATATTATTATTTGATATGAATGGTAATGAGGTAAGACGCTGGATTTTTCGCGGAATGCCCCCTAAAATGCTCCCCAATGGGCATATTATTGGAAATTCTGGCAACCGGCACCCAGTTCATGGGATGCAAGATGGAATTAATCTTGTTCAAGTTGATTACGATGGCAATATTGAATGGCAATTCGATCATTTTGAAAAGATTGACGACCCAGGATACGATCATCGCTGGATGGCACGACAGCATCACGATTTTCAGCGTGAAGGCCAGGCTGTCTATTATTCACCATTAGAACAACCAAAGGTAGACTCAGGGAAAACTTTAATATTAGCCCATCAAACAATTCATAATTCAGTAATCTCTGACAAAAAATTGTTGGATGATATTGTTTACGAAGTTGATTGGCAAGGTAACTTATTATGGAGCTGGAGCGTAGCAGAACACTTTGCTGAATTTGATTTTGATGAAGCTGCCAAAAATATTTTGACAAGAAATCCAAATATGCGTCAATCTGATGGTGGTGTTGGTGATTTCATGCATACTAATTGTGCCAGCTATCTGGGAGAAAATAAATGGTTTGATCGAGGAGACCAGCGATTTAAGCCAGATAATATTATCATGGACAGCAGAGAAGCAAATATTTTATTCATCGTTGATCATGATACCGGCAAAATTGTCTGGAAGTTAGGTCCTGATTATATACATGATCCTAAAGCACAAGCAATTGGTCAAATCATTGGGCAGCACGCTTTACACATGATTCCCCGTGGATTACCTGGAGCTGGAAACCTACTATTGTTTGACAATGGTGGCTGGGCTGGCTACGGTACTCCTAATCCTGGTAGCTTAGATGGTTCAAAAAATGCACTCCGAGACTATAGCCGAATTCTCGAAATCGATCCTGTTGCAATGAAAATTGTGTGGTCGGTTACCCCTGCTGATTTTGGTTATCAAATGCCAACTGACAGTAGCAAATTCTATAGTCCTTATGTTTCAAATGTCCAACGATTACCAAATGGTAATACTCTGATTAACGAGGGATCTGACGGCAGAATTATTGAACTCACTAATGACTATGAAATTGTCTGGGAATGGATTTCACCTTATTTTTCACATAATAATGATGGTAAACTAAAGAACAATATGATTTACCGCGCTTATCGTTACCCATATGATTATGTGCCACAAGAACCAAAGCCGCACGAAATATCAATTCAACCACCTGACATTTCTACTTTTAGATTGCCAAATGCCGGAAAAAAAGGTGCAAAAAAGATTGTTGCTGTTGCTGGTACCTTACCTTACTATAAAGACGTTGCCTTGTGTGTCGCAACAATTGATGAATCCAATCAAGTAACCGCTAAAAAGAAAAACCAACAATTATTTACAATTGACCGCAACATTTTCCCTGAAATTACCCAGGAAGAATTTACAAATCAAATCTTAAACAACAAAAATACCGATAAAGTTAAAATCATAATGTTCGGAGCGGAGCGTTGTTCTCACTGTCGCATAGTCCATCCGTTACTGAAAAAAGCAGTCTCTGAAAAGTTCAACAATCAATTTGAAACATATTATCTTGATGTTGATAAAAATCAAGAGATTACAACCAGACTTCATATCTTGGGAACCCCAGTAGTTTCGGCTTATAGAAGCGGTAAAGAACTTAATCAATTTCGCGGAGAATTAGGTTTCAATGGCATCTGTGAATTTTTAAATACCTTTCTTACTGCAGAAATCTAATGATACTAATTTATGTGACATTTAATTTTGAGCTTTGTTTTAAAACAAATCATCCTTACCTAATCCATAATTATCACTTGCACAACCCAAAGAGAGTATGCCATAAATCGGGAAAATTTGAGTACTAACTCAAAATTACGAACATAGCAGGTACTTTGCTATGAGTAATTCGAAGTTAGACGGAGAATTTTGACTTATGAAACACGTTTATACGGAATAAATAGAGGAACTGAATCAAAATTTAACTTTTGACCCAGCTCCAATTATTTGCATATAAACGTATCTCATAATTCAAAATTATTGCCATATCTCTCTTACTTTTAATTTATATTATTTTTCCTGTGTTTTTAATAGATCACGAATTTCTTCCAAGAGTTTAACTTCAGGAGCAGCAACAGGTACAACTTCCTCCTTCTTACGAATCAAAAATTTATTAACAAACTTAACCAATAAGAACACCACAAAGGCAATAATCAAGAAATTAATAATTGCGTTAATAAAACTACCTATTTTGAACGTTGCTCCGTTAATCTTGAACACTAATTCTGAAAAATCAATTCCTCCAATAAACAAGCCAATAAAAGGATTAATTAAGTAATCAACCAATGACTTAACAATTGACGTAAAAGCACCACCAATAATAACACCGACAGCTAAGTCAATCACATTTCCTCGTGAAATAAACTCTTTAAACTCTTTAAACTCTTTAAACTCTTTAATCAATTCTAAACACCCCTAATATGAAATTACTTTAAATGTACCAATATGCATATATTTTTTCAACTATTTAAACTTCTCTCTTATCACATTTTATAATCGTTATTTCTTTCTTAACACCGTGAAGCATGATACATTTAAACTATAAAATATGAAGGGATTGTCATGCTTAATGAACCAAAAATATCACCAGCTTTCTGTTGAAAAGGCATTAAATTTATTAGATACAAACACTACAGGTCTTTCCTTGGATGAGACAAACAAGAGATTGGGTCAATACGGGCAAAACACGCTCACTGAACAAAAAAAGAGTTCCTTGTTTCAAAAATTCATAGCTCAATTTAAAGATCTAATGATTATCATATTAATGGTTGCTGCTCTTATCGCTGCTTTTGCCGGTGATATTTCAGATGCCTTAATTATTTTCTTGGTAATTGTTTTAAATGCTGCATTTGGTGTATTTCAAGAAGCAAAGGCGGAGAATGCAATTGATGCATTAAAAGAAATGACAACCCCCTCTTCAAAGGTACGACGAAATAATCAAATCACAACTATTAAGAGTGTAAATTTAGTACCTGGCGATATTATTTTATTAGAAGCAGGTGATATCATCCCTGCCGATGTTAGATTCATCAGCACTTCTTCTCTGCAAGTCGAAGAAGCCGCATTGACTGGTGAATCTGTACCTGTAAATAAAAACATAACTAGTATCCCTGAGGCTGAAATTCCACTAGGTGATCGAAAGAATCTTGGCTATATGAACACCAACGTTACCTATGGGACGGCAGAAGCGGTAGTTATTGCAACCGGCATGAACACAGAAGTTGGCCACATTGCAACAATGCTCAACAATGTTGATCAGACAACCACTCCACTTCAAAAAAGCATTGTACATCTGAGCAAGATTCTAAGTGTTTTAGTTTTGGCGATTGCACTGCTGGTTTTTATTATCGGAATATTAGCTGATCGTGCTTCAATCTTAGAAATGTTGTTAACATCAATTTCGCTTGCAGTTGCAGCAATTCCTGAAGGGCTGCCAGCAATTGTAACAATTACGCTTGCACTTGGGACACAAACCATGGCTAAACGTAATGCATTGATTAGAAAACTGCCGGCCGTTGAAACGCTTGGAACTACAGAGATCATTGCATCAGACAAAACTGGTACTTTGACTCAGAACAAAATGACAGTCGAAAAAATATATCAAAACAACACCTTGACTGATGCCAATAGTGCACAAATCGATCTGAACAACTTAATGAAAGCCATGATTTTAGCCAATGATAGCCAAAAAAGCGACACTGGATTAATCGGTGATCCCACTGAAACGGCTTTGATTCAATACAATCTTGATAAATCAAATCATGTCTCGCAAATTGAAAAAGACTTCCCACGAGTTGCAGCAATTCCCTTTGATTCTGAGCGAAAACTGATGTCTGTTGTAATAAAACAGGCAGATAAACCTGTGTTGTTCATAAAAGGTGCTGTTGATGAATTATTGCAGCGAACAACACGTATTGAAAAAAACGGAGAAATAACTGTTTTAACTGAAAACGACCGCAAAAGAATACTCGCTGCAAACCATGATCTAGCGCATAAAGCTTTACGTGTTTTAAGTTTTGCATATCGACCACTAGATAGTGTTCCAAATGAGCCTTCCTCACAACTACTCGAACAAGATTTAATTTTTGTTGGGATGGTGGGAATGATTGATCCTGAACGTCCAGAGGTTAAAGAAGCTGTTGCACAAGCTCGTTCAGCAGGAATCAGACCATTAATGATAACTGGCGACCATAAGGATACTGCTACGGCGATTGCAGTTCGCTTAGGGATAATTACGGCTTCTCAAACTGATGCTGTCATTACTGGTAATGATCTAGATGCACTATCAACTGACGAGCTGAATTCTGCAGTTGATAAGTATTCAGTTTATGCTAGAGTTGCACCTGAACATAAGGTTAGAATTGTTAAGGCATGGCAGAAGAGAGGAAAAATTGTAGCGATGACAGGAGATGGCGTCAACGATGCTCCTGCTTTGAAAACAGCTGATATTGGGGTCGGGATGGGTATAACCGGTACTGAAGTTTCTAAAAATGCTAGTGATATTGTTCTAGCTGATGATAATTTTGCAACCATTATTGTTGCTGTCAAAGAAGGACGCAAGGTTTTCGCAAACATTCAAAAGGCCATTCAGTACCTTCTTTCTGCTAATTTAGGTGAAGTTCTAACTCTCTTCTTTATGACGATGCTCGGCTGGGATATCTTTGCCCCAGCACAAATTCTTTGGATCAATCTCGTAACAGACACTTTTCCTGCCATTGCACTTGGAATCGAAAAGGCTGAAACTACGATTATGCAAAGAAAGCCTAGGGGCGCTAAGTCGAGTTTCTTTGGCGATGGAGTTCTCTCTAGTATTACCTACCAAGGATTACTGGAGGGAATATTAACTCTTGGCGTGTACTGGATAGCCATCAAGTATCCTTTCCATAACTCATATGATTTGATACATGCTGATGCTTTGACCATGGCTTTTGCAACTTTAGGATTAATTCAACTGTTTCATGCTTTTAATTCTAAATCAATTCATGGTTCTATTTTCAACAAAAATTTATTTTCAAATAAAATGTTTAATTGGTCGATTGTTATCTCAGGCATACTTTTGTTTGCAACGATTTTCATTCCGGCATTCAACGACGTCTTCAAAGTTACCCCACTCGCCCTAGAACAATGGTTAATAGTATTAAGTGGTGGTGTGTTAATGATCGTAATTGTTGAAATCGTAAAACTATTTCAGCGTAAACTCCATAGATAACTCATCTGTACCGTAAAGAGGAAATATTAGCTCGAAATTACTCATAGCGAGTACTTTGCTATGAGTAATTCGAAGTTAGATGGAGAATTTTGACTTATGAAATATGTTTATACGAAACAAATAGAGGCTAGATCAAAATTTAACTTTTGACCTAACCTCTATTCCTACGTTTAGTCAAGCCTCTAATTTCTTATTTTTTTAATCTTTGAACTAGTGA